>NZ_JBHXFA010000039.1:3290-8903 GCF_042724175.1 Streptomyces sp. NPDC127084 | reverse complement strand
GCCCCCGATTTCCCCGTTACCTCCTCGGGGAGCTTGATCCCCCATACCACAGCTACGAGCCGCCGCGGAACGACGACTACGCGTTCGTCGCCGAACACCTCGACGGCGATCGCGGCCAGCGCGTCGGCGTCCATGGCGCGGTGGCTGGAGTTCTGGGTGACGACGATCTCCGTGAAGACCGGTTCGAAGGCTTCGAGCACCGCCTTCACGTCCTTGTCGTCGCTCGCGCCGACCACACCGATGAGCCGGGAGAAGCCGAACGCCTCCGTGACCCCGTCGGCGGTGACCCGCGCGCCCGCCGGATTGTGCGCGGCGTCCAGGATGACCGTCGGGCTGCGGCGCACCACTTCGAGCCGGCCGGGCGAGGTGACGGAGGCAAAGGCGGTACGCACGGCGTCCATGTCGAGCGTGCGGGCGTGCTGGTCGCCGATGCCGAAGAACGCCTCCACCGCGGCCAGCGCCACCGAGGCGTTGTGCGCCTGGTGGGCGCCGTACAGCGGCAGGAAGATCTCCTCGTACTCCCCGCCGAGCCCGCGCAGCGTCACCAGCTGTCCGCCCACCGCGACCTCGCGGGAGACCACGCCGAACTCCATGCCCTCGCGGGCCACCGTGGCGTCCACCTCGACGGCCTTCTTCAGCATGACCTGCGCGGCCTCGACCGGCTGCTGCGCCAGGATGACCGTGGCGCCCTGCTTGATGATCCCGGCCTTCTCGGCGGCGATCTCGGCGGGAGTGCCACCGAGCCGGTCGGTGTGGTCCAGGGAGATGGGGGTGACCACGGCCACCGACCCGTCGATGACATTGGTCGCGTCCCAGCCGCCGCCCATGCCGACCTCGACCACGGCGACGTCCACGGGCGCGTCGGCGAAGGCGGCGTAGCCCATGCCGGTCAGCACCTCGAAGAAGGAGAGCCGGTAGTCCTGGGAGGAATCCACCATGTCGACATACGGCTTGATGTCCTGGTAGGTCGCGATGAAGCGCTCGGCGTCCATCGGCACCCCGTCCAGGCTGATCCGCTCGGTGATCGACTGGACGTGCGGGGAGGTGTAGCGCCCGGTGCGCAGCTCGAAGGCACCGAGCAGCGCCTCGATCATGCGGGCGGTGGAGGTCTTGCCGTTGGTGCCGGTGATGTGGATCGACGGGTACGTGTGCTGCGGCTCGCCGAGCAGGTCCATCAGGGCCGTGATCCGGCTGACGGACGGCTCCAGCTTGGTCTCGCCCCAGCGGCTCGCGAGCTCCTGCTCGATCTCGCGCAGGGCCTTGTCCACTTCGGGGTCGGCGGGGCGCGCGGGCACCTGGTCGCCACGGGGCGGTCCGGCCTGGGTGCGCAGCGTACGGCTGCCGGCCTCGATCACCGCCAGGTCCGGGTCGCGGTCGGTTTCGGCGTCGACGATCTCGTCGAACGCGTCGGGGTCATCGAAGGGGCGCGGCTGCTGCTCACTCACGCAGCCAGTCTACGGAGCCGCCGCGGAGCCGCTGACGGGGCAGGGGGTGTGACGGGCGAGCGTGATGCGATCGGTGCGGGGCACGCCGTACCGCGCGGGGCCCGCACACGCACGAGGTCCCCGGGGCCGGGTGGGGCGCTTGCCGGTGCGACAGCGCCCCGGGTCGCTCCGGGGACCTCGTGTGTGCCTCGTACGGGTCAGCCCTGCGGCAGCTTCGCGAGCTGGTTCTCGATCCTTGTGATGTCCTCGTCCGCCTTGGCGAGCCGGGTACGGATCTTCTCGACCACGTTGTCGGGGGCCTTGGCCAGGAACGCCTCGTTGCCGAGCTTGGCCTCCGCCTGCTGGCGCTCCTTCTGCGCCGCCGCGAGGTCCTTGGCGAGGCGCTTGCGCTCCGCCGCCACGTCGATGGTGCCGGACAGGTCCAGCGCCACCTCGGCTCCCGCGACCGGCAGGGTGGCAGTCGCGGTGAAGCCCTCGCCCTCCGCCTGGAGCCGCAGCATCTGCCGGATGGCGGCCTCGTGCGGGGCCAGTTCGGTGCCCTCCAGGCTCAGCCGGGCGGGCACCCGCTGACCGGGCTGGAGGCCCTGGTCGTTGCGGAACCGGCGGACCTCGGTGATGACGGACTGCAGGGACTCGATCTCACGCTCGGCCGCCCGGTCGCGGAAGCCGCTGTCGCGGGGCCAGTCGGCGATGACCACCGACTCACCACCCGTGAGGGTGGTCCAGAGCGTGTCGGTGACGAACGGCACGATCGGGTGCAGCAGCTTGAGCGTGACGTCGAGGACCTCGCCGAGGACCCGCTGGGAGATCTCGGCCGCTTCGCCGCCCGCCTGGAACGTGGTCTTGGACAGCTCCACGTACCAGTCGAAGACCTCGTCCCACGCGAAGTGGAACAGCGCGTCGGACAGCTTGGCGAACTGGTAGTCCTCGTAGAGCGCGTCGACCTCGGCGACCACCGTGTTCAGCCGCGAAAGGATCCAGCGGTCGGTGGCCGACATCTGCTCGGGCGAGGGCAGCGGGCCCTCGACCGTGGCGCCGTTCATCAGCGCGAAGCGGGTGGCGTTCCAGATCTTGTTGGCGAAGTTGCGCGAACCCTGGACCCACTCCTCGCCGATCGGGACGTCCACGCCCGGGTTGGCGCCGCGCGCCAGCGTGAAGCGCAGCGCGTCGGAGCCGTACTTGTCCATCCAGTCCAGCGGGTTGACCGCGTTGCCGAAGGACTTCGACATCTTCTTGCCGAACTGGTCGCGGACCATGCCGTGCAGGGCGATGGTGTGGAACGGCGGGGTGCCGTCCATCGCGTACAGGCCGAACATCATCATCCGGGCGACCCAGAAGAAGAGGATGTCGTAGCCGGTGACCAGGACGGAGTTCGGGTAGAACTTCGCGAGGCTCTCGGTCCGCTCGGGCCAGCCGAGTGTGGAGAACGGCCACAGACCGGACGAGAACCAGGTGTCCAGGACATCGGTCTCCTGGGTCCAGCCTTCGCCGGACGGGGGCTGCTCGTCGGGTCCGACGCAGACGACCTCGCCGTTCGGGCCGTACCAGACCGGGATGCGGTGGCCCCACCAGAGCTGGCGGGAGATACACCAGTCGTGGAGGTTGTCGACCCAGTCGAAGTACCGCTTCTCCATCTCCTGCGGGTGGATCTTGACCTTGCCGTCGCGGACCGCGTCACCGGCGGCCTTCGCCAGCGGGCCGACCTTGACCCACCACTGCATGGACAGCCGCGGCTCGATGGTGGTCTTGCAGCGCGAGCAGTGGCCGACGGAGTGGACGTACGGGCGCTTCTCGGCGACGATCCGGCCCTCGGCGCGCAGGGCGGCGACAATGGCCGAGCGTGCTTCCAGGCGGTCCAGGCCCTGGAAAGGACCGTGGGCGGTGATGACCGCGCGCTCGTCCATGACGCTGAGGTTCGGCAGGTCGTGCCGCTGGCCGATCTCGAAGTCGTTCGGGTCGTGCGCGGGGGTGACCTTGACGGCGCCCGTGCCGAACTCCGGGTCGACGTGCGTGTCGGCGACGACGGGGATACGGCGGCCGGTGAGCGGCAGCTCGATCTCCCGGCCGACGAGGTGCCGGTAGCGCTCGTCGTCGGGGTGGACGGCGACGGCCGTGTCACCGAGCATCGTCTCGGCACGGGTGGTGGCGACGACGATCGAGTCCTCACCCTCGCCGTAGCGGATGGAGACCAGCTCGCCGTCGTCGTCCTGGTACTCGACCTCGATGTCCGAGATCGCGGTCAGACAGCGCGGGCACCAGTTGATGATGCGCTCGGCGCGGTAGATCAGCTCGTCGTCGTAGAGCCTCTTGAAGATGGTCTGGACGGCCTGGGACAGCCCCTCGTCCATGGTGAAGCGCTCACGCGACCAGGCGACACCGTCACCGAGGCGCTTCATCTGCCCGGAGATCTGGCCGCCGGACTCGCCCTTCCACCGCCAGACGCGCTCGATGAAGGTCTCACGGCCGAGGTCGTGGCGGGACTTGCCCTCCTTCGCCAGCTCGCGCTCGACCACGTTCTGCGTGGCGATACCGGCGTGGTCCATGCCCGGCTGCCACAGCGTCTCGTAGCCCTGCATCCGCTTGCGGCGGGTGAGCGCGTCGATCAGCGTGTGCTCGAACGCGTGGCCGAGGTGCAGGCTGCCGGTGACGTTCGGCGGCGGGATGACGATCGTGTACGGGGGCTTGTCGCTCTTCGCGTCGGCTTCGAAGTAACCGCGCTCTACCCAGCGCTCGTACAACTTCCCCTCTACCTCGGCCGGCGCGTACTGGGTCGGCAGTTCGGGGTTGCTGGATGGCTGGTTTTGAGTGTTGTCGGTCACGGGCCACAGTTTAGAGGTGTCACGGTCGCGTTCTGAAACGGGAATCCTCCGTAACGGTCTGCGCCCCGCCGCCCCAGGGCCCGGCCTCTTCCGACAGGATGTTCGGTAAGCATAGGCATCTGGAGGGGAACCCAGTAATGAGCTACAACCAGCCGGGCCCGTACGGCGGTCAGCCTCCGCAGCAGCCCGGTCCGTACGGCGGCCAGCCCCCGCAGCAGCCCGGTCCGTACGGCGGTCAGCCGGGTCCCTACGGCCAGCCGCCGCTGGCCCCCGTCCAGCCAGGCTACGGGTATCCGCAGGCACCACCGCAGGGCGTCCCGCCGCAGCCCGCCTACGGCTACCCGGGCCAGCCGCCCCAGCAGCAGCCCGTCCCCTACGGCCAGCCGCCCCAGCAGCCGGGCCCGTACGGCCAACCGCCCCAGCAGCCCCCGTACGGCATGAGCCCTGGCGCGTACCCGACCCCGCCGGCACAGGGCGGCGGCGGCAAGAAGGCTGGGCTGATCATCGGCGGGATCGCGGTGGTCGCGGCCATCGCCGTGGGGGCCTACTTCGTGTTCGGCGGCGGTGGCGCGACACTCGCGGACGACGGCCCCCACAAGCTCACCACGCCCGGGAAGGTCCTCGGCGAGTACAACCGCCTGTCCAACAACAACGAGGCGGGCAGCACAGACGAGTCCGTCACCAAGGAACTGGAGGAGAGCGGGGTCAAGGACGGCAAGTCCGTCATAGGCGCCTACACCTCGGCTGATATCGACCCTTCGGAGCTCAGCCGCTTCAACCCGGCGGACCCCTCCACGCTGCCCCCCGAGCTGGCGACGGCCAAGGGGATCTCGTTCTTCGGCGCCTACGGCAGGATCGACGACCCGAAGAAGGCGCTGGACACACTCCTCGCGAACATCGACAAGGACTCATCCGGGAGCAGCGGCAGCAAGGGGAAGCTCGTCGGAACGCCTGAGGAGGTCAGCCCCGACGACTTCGACAACGGCGTCATGAAGTGCCAGGCCGCGGAGGGCCCGGACCCGGTGACCAAGCAGAACAAGACGGACTGGTTCTGTGCCTGGGCCGACTACAGCACCATCGCGATGGTGTCGCCGGGCGACAGGACCAAGAGTGTGGACAAGGACACGGCCATGGACATCACGGCCAGGCTTCGCAACGAGATCCGCACCAAGGCCTGACAGGCCCGCTCGCGTACACGAGAGGGGGGGGGCGCCCCCCCCACCCCCCCCCGCGGGCGCCGTGTCCAAACGCACAACACCCGCCCCGCCACCCACCCCCCCCCCCGCCTGGGTCAGACTCGGTGCGACGACGAGCTGCGCGGGCCGCAGCCCCACCGCCTCACACTGCCG
>NZ_JBHXFA010000039.1:0-3280 GCF_042724175.1 Streptomyces sp. NPDC127084 | reverse complement strand
GCGAGTTTTTATTGAGACGGGGCCACGCGAGATATACTCTCGTTATATCGTCGGCTGCGTCTGATGTGTATAACTGACTGGCCGGCCCGCCCCGCTGGCGTACCCGTGCGGGCGCCCGCCGATCACATCCATCGGCGGGCGCCCTCTCATGTACGGGCCGTGTACGGGGAGCTAGGCCGACTTCTCGTGCCGGCCGTCGTGCTTCACGATCCTGGGCACCAGGGTCGGGTTGACGTTGTTGTGCACCACGTCCGCCGTGATGACCACGCGTGCCACGTCCTTGCGGGACGGCACCTCGTACATCACCGACATCAGGACCTCTTCCATGATGGCCCTGAGTCCACGGGCGCCCGTACCGCGCAGGATCGCCTGGTCGGCGATCGCCTCGAGCGCCGGGCGGTCGAAGTCCAGCTCCACGCCGTCGAGTTCGAACAGCCGCTGGTACTGCTTGACCAGCGCGTTGCGCGGCTCTACAAGGATCTTCAGCAGGGCCTCGCGGTCCAGGTTGTGCACCGAGGTGATGACCGGGAGACGGCCGATGAACTCGGGGATCATGCCGAACTTCACCAGGTCCTCGGGCATGACCTCCTGGAACTGGTCGCTCGCCTCGATCTCCCGCTTGGAGCGGATCGTGGCGCCGAAACCGATGCCCTTGGCGCCTGCCCGCGCCTCGATGATCTTCTCCAGACCGGCGAAGGCACCACCCACGATGAACAGCACGTTCGTCGTGTCGATCTGGATGAACTCCTGGTGCGGGTGCTTGCGGCCGCCCTGCGGCGGTACGGAGGCGGTGGTGCCCTCCAGGATCTTCAGCAGGGCCTGCTGGACGCCCTCGCCGCTGACATCACGGGTGATCGACGGGTTCTCGCTCTTACGGGCGACCTTGTCGATCTCGTCGATGTAGATGATCCCGGTCTCGGCCTTCTTGACGTCGTAGTCAGCGGCCTGGATCAGCTTCAGCAGGATGTTCTCGACGTCCTCGCCGACATAGCCCGCCTCGGTGAGCGCCGTGGCGTCCGCGATGGCGAACGGGACGTTGAGCATCCGGGCCAGCGTCTGGGCGAGCAGCGTCTTGCCCGAGCCGGTGGGGCCGAGGAGCAGGATGTTGGACTTCGCGAGCTCGATCGCGTCGTCCCGGCCCTGCCCACCGCCGTTCTCACCGGCCTGGACGCGCTTGTAGTGGTTGTACACCGCGACCGAGAGGGCCTTCTTCGCGGGCTCCTGCCCGACGACGTAACCCTCGAGGAACTCGTAGATCTCGCGCGGCTTGGGGAGCTCCTCCCACCGCACCTCGGAGGTCTCGGCGAGTTCCTCCTCGATGATCTCGTTGCAGAGGTCGATGCACTCGTCGCAGATGTACACCCCGGGGCCTGCGATGAGCTTCTTCACCTGCTTCTGGCTCTTTCCGCAGAACGAGCACTTGAGCAGATCGCCGCCATCACCAATGCGTGCCACGAGGTGCTTCCCCTTCGCCTGGGAGCGCTTGGTTCAGCGGCTCCTGGTGCCTCATATCCGACGGTACCTTGCCGGGCCCCTCGTTCGGGCCCCCCTTGGCGTGGTTCACATTTGACGTGCGCCACGCCAAGGGACGCTTGGCCTCTGTCAGGCGGCCGATGCGGCCGTGCTCTTACGGGTCGACACGATCTGGTCGACCAGGCCGTACGCCAGGGCGTCCTCGGCGGTGAGGATCTTGTCGCGCTCGATGTCGTCGCGGACCTTCTCGATCGGCGTGGACGAGTGCTTGGCCAGCATCTCCTCGAGCTGCACGCGCATGCGCAGGATCTCGTTCGCGGCGATCTCCAGGTCGGAGAGCTGCTCACGGCCGGTCTGCGAGGACGGCTGGTGGATGAGCACCCGGGCGTGCGGCAGGGCCATCCGCTTGCCGGGGGTACCGGCGGCCAGCAGCACAGCGGCGGCGGAGGCCGCCTGGCCCATGCACACCGTCTGGATGTCCGGCTTCACGAACTGCATCGTGTCGTAGATCGCGGTCAGCGCGGTGAAGGAGCCGCCCGGGCTGTTGATGTAGATCGAGATGTCACGGTCCGGGTCCATCGACTCCAGGCACAGCAGCTGCGCCATGACGTCGTTGGCGGAGGCGTCATCGATCTGCACGCCGAGGAAGATCACACGCTCCTCGAAGAGCTTCGCGTACGGGTCGTACTCGCGCACGCCCTGGGAGGTGCGCTCGACGAAGCGGGGGACGACGTAGCGGTTGTCCACCTGCGGGCCCGTGTAGAGGCCGCTCGCGGAGAGGTTGTTCTGCATGTGGGTGTTCACCATCCTGGTGGCGTTTCGCGGGCTGGAAGTCTGGAAGGCCGAGGGCGGCCGGAGCGGGCCCGGGGGCGGGGCGGGCGGCCTCAGGCGCCGGTGCCGCCGCCGCCCGGAACGCCCGAGGCAGCGGAGATGATCTCGTCGATGAGCCCGTAGTCCTTGGCTTCCTCAGCCGTGAACCAGCGGTCGCGGTCGCCGTCGCGGATGATCGTCTCGACCGACTGGCCGGAGTGGTGCGCGGTGATCTGCGCCATCCGCTGCTTGGTGCGCAGCAGGTACTCGGCCTGGATCTTGATGTCCGACGCGGTGCCGCCGATACCGGCGGAGCCCTGGTGCATGAGGATGTCGGTGTGCGGGAGCGCGAAGCGCTTGCCCGCGGTGCCGCCGGTGAGCAGGAACTGGCCCATCGAGGCCGCCATGCCCATGCCGATGGTGACGACGTCGTTCGGGATGTACTGCATGGTGTCGTAGATCGCCATACCGGCCGTCACCGAGCCACCGGGGCTGTTGATGTAGAGGTAGACGTCCTTCTCCGGGTCGGCGGCCAGGAGAAGGAGCTGCGCCGTGATCTTGTTGGCGATGTCGTCGTCGACCTGCTGGCCCAGGAAGATGATGCGCTCGCCGAGCAGCCGGCTGTAGACCTGGTCACCGAGGCCCCCACCGATGGACGGCTCACCGGCGGCGTTAGGCATCAGAATCGTCACGTAATCCACCTGCTCGTCTCTGACGGCTGCGGCCGTCTCAGCGTCTGTAGTACTACCGGGGCGACTCCCCGGGGTGATCCCGGGGGCGGGTACTCCCCTGCCCTCGTATTCATGGACCCTAACGCGCTGGTGGGCGGGCGCCATCCCGGTTCCGGAACTGTTCGCTGGGAGCGCAAGGTGGGCGGGGCCGGGCCGCGCATGCCGGACAGGGGCCCTCCCGCCCCCAGCCGGCCCGGCACGGCCCGGCCCATGGCGCGCGGGCCCCCGGGCCGGGGGCCTTGCGGGACCAGGCGGCGGCCGAAAGG
>NZ_JBHXFA010000038.1:47279-51716 GCF_042724175.1 Streptomyces sp. NPDC127084 | reverse complement strand
CGGTCCACGCCATTCCGCCCCGGGCGGGGGGTCCCCGGCGCGGGGGGGGGCCGGCGGGGCACCCCCCCTTCGTGGGACCCTCGGCCTCAGGAGGTGCAGGTGGGCACCCCCGGCAGCCACGCGGGCCCTTGGACGTAGATGTTGGTGACCCAGGCCTTGTAGTCGGGCAGATAGGACCAGGCGTCATTGGTGTAGCCGTCGGAGGTGACCCGCTCCGCGTGCTTCTGGCACTCCACGCGGACCGTGGTCGGCCCTGGGAAGGCGTAGACGCGTGCCGCCTTGACCGACGGGGCAGCCTTGGTCCATACCCCGGTGCCCCAGGTCCGGAAGACCTGGCCGGTCACCGGACCCGGGTCGACGCGGACTGCCCCGTAGTACGTGTCGGTGAGCCGGACATCGCTGACCATCAGTTTTGTGCCGGACTGCCTGGCCTCCACCATCTTGCCCGCGCCCAGATAGATGGCGATGTGGTGCAGGTCCTGGGACGTGCCCCAGACCAGCAGATCACCGGGGAGCAGCGGGGAGAGCCCGTCGGCGGCGGTGAAGCGCCCGGCCGCGCGGTGTGTGTAGAACTGGGCACTGGCAACTCCGTTGAGGAGGTCCTCGCCGGTGGCCTCGGCGTAGGCGTGGCGGACGAGCCCCGAGCAGTCGAACCCGAGCCGCTCCGGGTCGTGTTCGCTGGCCGGGTCGGTGGGGTCCACCTGCCCGTACGTGGGCCCGGGACGCGCACCGTGACCGCCGCCCCAGGTGTACCAGACGCCTGCGGCCACCTGTCGGCAGGCGGCGGCGATCGCCCGTTCGGCTGCGTCGGAGGCGCCGGGTGCCAGTGAGCGGCAGTCGCTGTCGGCGGGGGCGGGTGCGGGGTGGGCGGCCTTGGCCGGATGGGCGGTTGCGGCCGACGCCGACCAGCAGAGGCAAGCGGCCAGTAATCCGATGAGTGCGCTGACGAGACCGTTGCGACGGTGCATGGAGCATCCCCGTTCTGATGGGCTGTCGTGCTGCCGAACTGCGGCTTACGGCGCAGGGACCGGCCCGGACCGGTTCGGTGAGTCCGGACCGGTGCCTGCGCAGCCAACAGCCTGGGGCCGCGACGCCATCCGGTCGATGCCGCCGCGCCGCCCCATGCGAACGGGCAACGGGAAACCCTTCGGGAAACCCCGCCGAGCACGGCACTTCGCCGGTCATGACATTGGCTGCACCGGGCTGCCGCGCCGCGGCAGCGCCTCCCGCTCCCCCGGAGCGAGCCCTTCGCGCAGTCGGTGGATCTCCGCCAGCCGGGCGCCGATGTCCAGGTTCCAGAGGCGTACGGTGCCGTCGTTGCTGCTGCTGGCGACGGTCCGCCCGTCCGGGGCGAAGTCGACGTCCCACACCGCGTTCGTATGACCCGTCAGGGCTGCCCGGAGTCGGCGTCCGGTCACGTCCCACAGCCGGATCGTGCGATCGTTGCCGCTGCTCGCCAGGGTGCGGCCGTCGGGTGAGAAGGCGATACCGCGCACGGAGCCGGTGTGGCCGGTGAGCACCGCGACGAAGCGGTGCCCTCGGGTGTCCCACAGCCGTACGGTGCCGTCGTTGCCACTGCTTGCAAGGGTGTGCCCGTCCGGGCTGAAGGCCACGCCCCGGACGGCGCCGGTGTGGCCGGTCAGACGGGCGAGCGGTCTGCGTGCCGGGACGTCCCACAGGCGTACGGTCAGATCGTCGCCCGCACTGGCCAGGGTGCGTCCGTCGGGACTGAACACCACGTCGTTGGCGAAGTCGGTGTGGCCGGTGAGGCGGGCGAGGAGGCGGCGTCCGGCGATGTCCCACAGCCGGACCGTACGGTCGGAGCCCGCGGAGGCGAGCGTACGGCCGTCCGGCGAGAAAGCCACCGCGAACACATCGCCGCCCGGACCGTCGAGTGCCTCGTCAAGTGTGGCGAGGGCGCTGCGTTTCGCGATGTCCCACAGCCTGATCGTGCCGTCGGAGCCCGCGGAGGCGAGCGTACGGCCGTCCGGCGAGAAAGCCACCGCGAACACCGTCTCGCGGTGGCCGGTGAGCGTCGCCAGGACACGGCGGCGAGCCACGTCCCACAGGCGTACGGTGTGGTCCGCGTCGGCCGTGGCCAGCATGGTCCCGTCCGGGTTGTACGCGGCCTGCCAGATCTCCGTGAACGGACGGGCCGTCAGGGCCGAGGCCCGCAGATCCCAGAGCACCACCGACTGGTCGAAACCGGCGGTCGCGAGGGTCGTGCCACGGGAGTCGACGGCCACCCCCATCACATAGTCGGTGTGACCGGCGAGGGTCGCGGTGAGCCTGCCGCCGCGTACGTCCCAGAGTCTGGTCGTCCCGTCGCCTCCGGCGCTGACGACGGTGGTGCCATCGGGGGTGTAGGCGACCGCGTTGACGTCGTCACTGTGCCCGCTGAGGGCGGCCATCTGACGGCGCCGGGGCACGTCCCACACACGTACGGTCCGGTCGACTCCCCCGGTGGCGACCGTCCGCCCGCCGGGTGCGAACGCCGCGCCCAGCACCTCGTCCGTATGTCCCCTGAGTACGGCGAGGGAACGGGCCCCCGCCACGTCCCAGAGGCGTACGCTCCGGTCGGAGCCCGCCGAGACCAGTGACCGGCCGTCGGGAGCGTACGCCAGCGCGTTGACCGTCCCGGAGTGGCCGGCGAGTTCCGCGAGGGGCCGGTGGCCGCGAGCGGTGTCCCACAACCGGACCGTGCCGTCCGCGTCAGCGGTGGCGATCGTACGACCGCTGGGATCGAACGCCACGGCGCGGGCGCCCTTGGACCGGATGCCCAGCAACTCCCGTCCATGGCCGCCGACGGTATTCGCAGTGTTCCACAGATGCACCGGCCCGTCGGTGGAAGTCGCCGCGAGCGTACGCCCGTCGGGACTGAAGGCGACCGACCGCACCCGGCCGGGCACGGTCAGGACCGCGAGCATGTGATGGTCGGACATCCGCCGCAAGATCACCCGGCCGTCGGAACTGCCGGTCGCCAGCGTCCCGTCGCCGGATGCGAAGGCGACTGCGTTGACCGGTCCCCCATGACCGCCGAGCCTGGCGGCGAAGGGCTGTGACTGGGTGCTCAGCAGGGCGCCCCTTGCCTCGGTGGTAGCCTCGGCACGGTAGGCCTCCTCGGCGAGCAGCAACGACGCCTCCGGCCGACCGGTAGCGAGGAGGGTGGACTGCGCGGCGAGAGCGCGTGAGCGCGCGCCGCGTTCCTGGTCGAGCGCGGCTTCACGCTGCTGGTATGCGAGACCTCCGGCGGTCAGGGCCACTACCAGCAGCGCGACGAGGGTGGCTGACATCCACTGCCGCCGCCGTACCTGGCGCCTGGCCTGTTCCTCGCTCGCGTCCTCCGCGGCCTGACCGGCCAGCAGGAACGCCTCCTCCCGGGCGCCGAGCCGGTTTCTGCCGTCCAGCTCGTCGGCCCAGGAGCGCACGGTGTCCAGCCGGGTCCCCCGGTAGAGCAGGGACGGATCGCGGCCCGCGCGGTCCCATTCGTCGGCGGCGATGGCCAGTCGCTGGTGGATCAGCAGTCCGGCCCGGTCGGCGTGGATCCAGCCGCGCAGCCGGGGCCAGGCGTGGAGCAGGGCCTCATGGGTGATCTCGACGGTGTCGCTGCCCATCGTGATCAGCCGGGCGCGTACGAAGGTGTCGAGCGCCGTAGCCGCGCCGTCCGCGTCGGCGAGCTGCTCCATCAGGGCCGCTCTGCTCATCCGGTGCCGGGTCGCCGCGGTGCCGTCGGCGACATGGACCAGTCGTACCAGGATGCGGCGGATCGTCTTCTGTTCGGCCGGGTAGAGCCGGGCGAAGGCATCCTCCGCGGTGCGCGCGACGGCGCCCTGGATGCCCCCGGTGCGCTCGTAGCCGGCGACGGTCAGCATGGCGCCGTCGCGCTGCTGCCAGGTGGCCATCAGGGCGTGGGACACCAAAGGCAGCGCTCCGGACGGGGTGACCTCGGATGCCGCTGTCCCGGTGGCACCGCGCAGTCCGGCGTCCCGCAGCAGCAGTTGCGCCAGTCCCGGTTCGAGGGTGACTCCGGCGAGCTCCGCGGGACGGGTGATGGACTCCCGCAGCTCCGCCACGGACATCGGGGGTGGCACGAACAGTCCGTCGGTGAAGACGGAGGCCAGTTCGGGAAGCTCCAGGCAGCTGCCGGAGAAGTCGGCTCGCACGCCGAGCACCACGACTGCCGGGTCGTGCCCGGTCGCGGCGGCCCGGGGCCCGGACACAGCGCACAGGACACGGACGAAGGCGCGCCGCTCGTCCTCGTCGGAGCAGTGGGTGAACAGCTCCTCGAACTGGTCGAGGGGGCGCCCCCGGCGCGGCGCGGGGGTGGGGCGGGGGGGGGCGCCCGCGGCCCCCGGCACGCGCGGGGGGGTGTGGGGGGGGGGGGGCGCGGGCGGGGGGGGGGGGGCGTGTGGGCGGGGGGGTGGGGGGGGCGCGGGA
>NZ_JBHXFA010000038.1:9488-47269 GCF_042724175.1 Streptomyces sp. NPDC127084 | reverse complement strand
ACTCCGGCGCGCCCCTCGACCTCCTCGGCCAAGAGGGAGACCAGCACGACCACCTCGTCGACGAGCAGCACCCGCGGCACCGGTGGGGTGGGCCGGTGCTGCTCGGAGCCGGCACGGGTGCCGTACGACAGCGCCCGCACGGCCTCCATCAGCCGCTCCGGACGCTCCGTCACCTCGCTGACCGTGAGGCCGGGATCGCTGCCCAGTGCCTTCGCGGTACGGGCCAGCAGTTCTTCCACGGGGTGCGCCGTCGGGGTGAACCCGAGCACGGGCCAGGTCTCGGCACCGGGCATGGGGAACCCGCCCGCACGCCGAAGAGCAGGGACGAGGCCGGCATTGAGCAGGGACGACTTGCCGGCGCCCGAGGGGGCGACGAGCATCAGCGGCCCGTGCCCGATCCGTTCGAAGACCCGCTCCACCAAGGCGGCGGTCACTCGTTCGCGGCCGAAGAACCACTCCGCCTCGCGGGAGGTGAACGCGGGGAGCCCCCGGTAGGGGCAGGCGGCGTCCCCGGCCCGCGTTCCGGGGGCGGTGGCGCCCGCTCCCGGTCCGCCGTCCTGCGAGGCCTGGTCCGGCAGCAGCGCCAGCAGCTCGCCGTCCGCACGGAGCACCTGGTCGCAGCGGCGCGCGACATCGATCGTCGCGCGCTTCGCCCCGGTCTCGATCTTGCTCAGATAGCCCTTGCTGTAGTGCGTCAGACGCGAGAGTTCGGACAGCGAGAGGCCGCGTTCCTGGCGCAGCCGCCGCAACTGGGCGGGGAAGTGCGGCTTGGGCGGGTCGGCTTGCGGCGGCGACTCGGCCGGGGCGTCGGTCCCGTGTCCGTACGGTTGCTCCCCCAATGGATCCCCCCATGGCGATCTGCGCCCTGGTCAGGGGCGGCAATTGCCCAGGTTAGTAGGGGGAGCGTGGGCAAAAGCAAACCTTTCCATTGGTATGACGAACGGTGTGGCGAAACATCCGAGGCGGCGGAACAACAGAAGAAAGACGGAAACCGCGCCCGAGCCGTCGGATCGGCGGCCCTGGCGCGGTGTTCACGCGGGAATCAACCCGGAATCACCGCTGCGGGTGATTCCGGGGCACTCCCTACGGTCGGTACAGCGTGATCGAGTTGATCGGTGTGAGGTCGGCGTAGACGCCGTGGTCCGCGGCGATGCGACCGCCGCAGCCCGCGCCGTTGTAGCCGGTGCACAGGGCAGCGGTCGCGCCACCGGTCTGGTTGTTGAGGACCCAGTGGTTGCCGAACTGGTTGCTGAGGTTGTGGGCCCCGTAACTCCAGAAGATGTGGGTCGGCTTGACGGCCGGATTCTGGTTCTGCGGGTAGATGCAGACAGCGCCGTCCGGGCAGCCGGCCCAGTCGGCGGCCTTGGCGTCGGCCGGGCCGGTGAACGCCATCACGGCCGCGGCGGCGGTCGCGAGTGCGGCGAAGGCGTGGGTGGTCTTGCGCATGATGTCCCCCTTGCGGGTCTTGCTGCGTGCTGACGTCCTCAGCCTTTCCCGGTCACTCCGGGGGCGTCGACGGGTTTCCCGTCGTCCCGCTGAGCGGTACCTGGGAAACCACCCCTGAGCTGGGAGGAAACAGGGAGACGGTCAACAGGCGAGGAGCACAGGACCGTGGCCGCGACCGCCGGGGCTACGGCCGACGGCGCGGCTTGCCCCGCCCCGCGCTCTTGTGGGCGCCACCCGTGCCACCGCGCGAGCCCTTCCCGGAGGTCCCGGACTTCCCGGACTTCGCGGCGTTGCCTGATCTGCCCGAGCTGCCGGACTTCCCGGAGCCGCCGGACCTGCCGGACGACCTGCCCGCGGGTGTGCCCGCCGCCCTACCCGCGCCCTTCGCCTTGGCCTGTTCACCGGTCTGGGGGCGCCCCCGGGTGCTGTTGACGGTCCGTCCGCGGACGATACCGATGAACTGCTCCACGAGATCGGTGGTTTCGTCCTGCGGCCAGGACAGCACGACGCTGGACTCCGGGGCGCCGGTGAGCGGGCGATAGGTGAGGTCCCGGCGGTGGTGCAGGCGGGCGAGTGACTGCGGCACCACGAGCACACCGATCCCGGCCGCCACCAGCTCGACGGCGTCCGCCGTCGTCGCGGGCCGCTCCATGGCGGGCTGCCCCGGCAACCGCTCCCAGCCGAGCACGTCGTCGAGCGGGTGCAGGACGATCTCGTCGGCCAGGTCGTCGACGGCGACCTCGTCGACCGCCGCCACGATGTGGTCCTTGGGGACGACCACCACGGTCTGCTCGGTGTAGAGAGGGATCGCGCTGAGTACCGTCCGGTCCACCGGCAGCCGCACGAGACCCGCGTCCACGCCGCCCTCCCGGAGCACGCCGACCGCCTCGGCGGCGGGGGTCGAGACGAGGTGCAGGGGGACGTCGGGCAGCCGCTCGTTCCAGATCCGCACCCACTTGGCGGGCGTCACTCCGGGGACGTAAGCGAGCCGGAACGAGGGAGATGCTTCCGAGCCAGTCACGCCGCCAGGCTACCGGCCTGGTCAGAGGTCGTGCACATGCTCGAATACCCTGGACGGTATGACATCGCACCAGAGCGCCCAGACGATGAAGCCCGCGACCGCGGCGAAGAAGCTGGGCGTGTACCTCGACGCCACTCCCGCGGAGTTCCGCGAGGGCGTGGTCTCGCGTACCGAGCTGAACGCCCTCCAGACCGATCCGCCCGAGTGGCTGACCGAACTGCGGCGCAACGGTCCGCACCCTCGTCCCGTCGTGGCCGCGAAGCTGGGCATCTCGATCTCCGGACTCGCCCGCGGCGGCGTCACGGAGGCGCTCACCACGGAGCAGATCGACGCTCTCAAGCGGGACGAGCCCGAGTGGCTGCGCAAGGAGCGGGCCACCCAGGCGGAGGTCCGCAAGGAGAACGCCCGTATCAAGGCCAGGGACGCGGAGCGCGCCGAGCAGGACCGGTGACATCTCAAGGGATCGCTCTCGACCCGCGAGGGACGAGTCAGGTCGCGGGAGCCTCCGCGAGGGCGCGCAGTTCGTCGTGAACGCGGCGCGCGTAGGCATGGCGGGCGGATCGGTCCTCGTCAGGAAGGCCGCTGATGCCGTCGAGTACGTGTACGCCGAGCCAGACCCGTCCGGCTATGTAGGCCTGGGCCTCCCACTTCGCCTCCTGGGACGCCTCTCCCAGCCGGGCTGCCGCGACGGCGGCCCGGCCGGCCTCGACCACGGCTTCGGCGAGCTGCCTGGTCGACGGGGACAGGGCGCCTGAGGTGCTGGTGACACCTGCGCGGTCCAGAGCGGACCGATCGCTCAGCCATTGTTCCCGGTCCCGGGACGGCCGTCGGGTGTCCAGTCGGCGCAGCGTCTCGTACGTCTCGCGGTCCATTCCGCAGGGGAAGAACCAGATTCCGTCATCTCTGCCCGGCATGCTCATGCCCGGGCCATACCCGTACCGGGCTGCCGTCAAAGCTGGGTCGCCGCCAGTGACCGTGACGCGCGCCCGGGGAACCCTGTCCGCCGCCCTGGCGACCGTCCACTGCGACTTCTGAATCGTTCGAGCGGACGGTCCCGACGACTGCCCGGAACGAACCGTCCCCGGCCGGAGGATCCGGTCGGGGACGGTCGTTCTGCGGGCCGCGGCGGCGCGCCGGATCTACGGCGGTCCGTCGGGGAGGCCTCCCACCACGTAGGTGTCGTAGATGTCGAGGAGGTCCTCCTCGGCATCCAGCCAGAGATCCGGGGGCATCCGGCAGACCAGGGCAGTCAGCCGGATCAAGGCGGTGAGGCCCGGCAGGCGGTCTGCCTGGTCTTCCGGCAGCAGCCTGTCCGCCGGTCGTTCGTCACCGAACGCTCGCATGCAGTCCCGCCGGGCCCGCACCTCGTCGGTGTCCGGTCGATCGTCCGCGACGTGCCACAGGTACGTGGTCGGGACGGAGCGGCACGCGGCGACGAGCCGCCGCCGCAGGGCCGGATCCGCGTCCTGCCACGAGCCCGGGAGGCTCCGGCCCGCCAGCGCGGCCGCGGCCCTGACCTCCGCCTCGGTCAGGCGGTCCGCGGGAATCCCCAGCGCGGTCAGCCCGTAGGGCGGCTCACCGTGCCAGTCCAGCAGGCACACCGACCGCGGACGGCTAGTCACAGGCACATCTCATCCTGATCGTTCCGGTAGTGCCTGTCGTAGTTCGTCGCGGTCGCCGTTCCCCTGGTCCCTCTTCCGTTCGCGCGAGTCGAGATCATGAATTCTCCCACGCCCTTGTAGTAGTAACAGGTACCGCGCGGCGCCCAGTTGGCCACCGCTCGTGCCTTCGCCGCGTTGTTGCCGGACGCGTAGCCGGTGTCCATCTTCTCCCAGCCGTACCAGCGCGACCGGTACAGCGTGATGTGGATGGAGTAGCTGCCGACCTTCTTCTTGCACTTCATGTCGGCGTGCACGTTGATACGGCCCCGGGCTGTATGCGAGGGGTGCGGGCTGTCCACCGAGAAGGTGCAGCACATCTTGCTGGAGCTGCAGTCGCCGCCGAGGTCGGTGCAGTTGCTGCCGTCGCCCGAGCAGTACTCGTAGGGGTTGTCATTGCCGCCGTAGACGGGGTCGACGGACAGGAACCGGCCCGTCGACGGGTCGTACTGGCGGACCCCCATGAGGATGACGCCGGACGGGGTAGCGGAATCCCGTTGATGGGCGGCCAGCCAGTTGTAACGGGCCGAGGCGGTACCTTCTCGGACGTTGCCGTACTCGTCGGTGTCGGCCACCGACAGCGGCTTCGCGGGGTCGAGCGGCAGCGCGACACCAGCGTCGTCGTGCAGATCGGTCAGCTGGAGCACCGTGTCGCCGTCGGTTCCGGTGATCGCGGCCAGCTTGCCCGACAGGCTGGTCACGTTACGGCTGCGTACGTCCGCTGCGACGTCCTCGACCGTCCAGGACGGTATGTCCGACCCGTTTCGGTAGTGGTTGACCGCGTGCACCGCAGCGGTGACCGCCCCCTGCCCGTCGAGCGCCTCGGTGGTCCAGGAACCGAGGCGCCCCTGGGCGTCAAGGCTCCATGTCTGCCGCTGGTTGCCTGAGGTCTGCCGGTGGACCAGGTCGTTGGTGTAGTAACCGAAGGTGCTTCCCGGCTTGGTGAGCGTGCGCCCGAACGCGTCGTACGTGATGCCGGTGCCGGTCAGCCGGTCGGCGTCGTCGTACGCGTACTGGGTGGTGGTCGACACGGGCGTCCCGTCCTGGTCCCGGGTGGACACCAGGCGTGTGCGGTTGGAATTGGCGTCGAGGTCGTACGCACGATGCTGCTGCCCGTAGGCACCGGCCTCGTCGACATCGGTGAGCCGGCCGGTGCGGTCGTAGCGGAAGCTCTGGCCGTTACTGGACCCCGCGCTGCGGGCGCCGGAGCTCACCTGGCCGTGAACCGTCGGGACGGCCACGTCGGTGAGGAGCGCGGTGCCGTCCGCGTCGCGTGTGTAGGTGCGCGAGGTGGTGAAGCCCGTCTCGTCGGTGACGGTGCCGAGCGTGTATCCGCCCGGCAGGGTCTCACCCGCGACGTCGCCGGAAGCGTCGTACGAGGCGCCGAAGGTGCCGGCGACCGAGTCCGTCATCGACGTGGGCAGACCACGCGGCTCCTTGGCGGTGTCGTAGGCGTACGTCACCGTGGACGGCGCGGAGTCGGAGACCTTCGCGAGGCGGCCGAGCGGGTCGTACTCGGTGACGGTGACGTTGCCGGCGCCGTCGTCGTAGGAGATCGCCCGGCCCAGGGCGTCATAGGCGTACGAGGCCGTCTTGCCGCCGGCGGCGATACTGGTCGGCTTCCCGCTGACCGGGTCGTAGGTACGGACCGTCTCCGGTACCGCCGTGCCCTCGCCGCCGGTCACCGCGGTACGTATGACGCGGCCTGCGCTGTCGCGGGTCACCTGGGTGACGCGGGTCGATCCCCCCGCGTTCGCCGTCGTCTTGGCGACCTGGCCGTGGGCGTCGTACTCGTACACGGAGGTGGTGCCGTCGGCCGGGTCGGCCGGGCCCTCGGAGCAGACCTTGTCGACCCACTCGGGGCGGTTTCCGCAGCGGCCGGTGCCGTCCGCCGTGTAGTACGCGGTCACGCGCGTGCCGGCGGCGCTGCCCTTGGGCAGGGTCGTCGAGACCACGCGGCCCTGGGCGTCGTAGGCACTGCTGGTGACGTGGTTGAGACCTGCCGGGTCCTCGGCTCTCGTCAGCGGAAGCCCCTTCGCCCAGTCGTACGTGGTGACCGTGGTACGGGTGTCCAGGTCACCGCCCGTGCGGCCGGGCAGGAAGGCACCGGCGGTCACGGTCGTGGCCTGGCCACTGACGGGGGAATCGGCGGGCCGGCCCTCGTCATAGCTGATGGCGGTGTGCAGTCTGGCCGGAGCCTCGGTACCCGCGGGCAGGTCCGCGGCGCCCTGCTGGAGTTCCACCAGATGCAGCGGCCCGTACGAGTGCAGCAGCCGGAGCCCGTCCGTGCTGTACTCCCTGGTCTCAGCGAGCAGTGCGGCACGTTCGGCGGAGCCGACGTCCTTGATGCCGAGGCGGGCCAGCCGGTCGAGAGCCGGGCCCGTCGTGGCGAGGGCCAGTTCCCGGTTGGCGGCGGACAGCGCGTGGACGACCGCACCGTCGGCGTTGTAGCCGGTCGTGGAGATACGGCCGCCTGGGACGGCGGTGTTGACCTCGCGGCCGGAGACGTTGACGTAGGTGACCACGGCCCGCTTGTACGCGGTGGCCGTCAGCGTCGAGCCGTCGTGCCCCGCGGGCACGGCGTCCGGCGGGAAGACGGCGGTGGCATCGGTCGGACGGTCGGTTTGCCCCCACACGGCGACGTCGGACACGCCCATCTGGTGCGGGGCGTTCGTGCCGGTCAGCGGCACGTCGTAGACGACGGAGTTGGTGATTGAGCCGCCGTCGGCCTCCGTCTTCGAGCCCTGCTTGAGGGACGGCCGGGAAGCCTTGAGCAGCATGCCGGCACCCGCGGCGGCGGAGTTTCCGGCCTTGCCGTAGGCGAAGGTCCACGGCAGCTCGGTGCCCGGCGTCATGCCCTCGACCCGGTTGCCGGAGCCGTACGTGTACTGCACCCCGGTGGCCTGCGGCAGGCGCGGGTCCCACTGCTGGCGCAGCAGGCCGTCCTTGTCGTAGCGGTACGTGGATATGGCCTGGGCGGTGGCAGCGGCGGCGCCGGGAGCCGTGGACCAGAGCCGGATCTCCTTCACCTGGCCGGTGAAGTCGCCGAAGTCGGCCGCGGCGGTAGAGCCAGTGGCCGTGGTGGCCGTCGCGTACACGAATTCCAGGCGCTCGCATCCGGCGGTGGCGGGGTTCGCCTCGCACGCGGTGGCCGAGGCGGCGGTGCTGGGCGCGATAAGGTACTTCGGCCGGGCGAGCACCTTGTCACCGGTCGGAACCTTCTCCGAGACGACACGGGTGGTGCTGTTGTCCGTGGGCAGGCGGGTGGAGTCCACCTGCCAGGTCTCAGCGGCCGGGTCGACCTTCTTGAAGACCGTGACAGCGCCGTCATCGTCGGTGAGGGTGAAGGAGCTTGTGAGCGAACCCGCCAGCGTCAGGTGCTCGGCGCCCTCCTCAGCCTGCCAGCCGCCGCCGGAGGTGGCGGTGAAGCCGATCGCGCTGTCCTCGGCGAGCATGATCTCGACCGAGGTGCCCGAGGTCTTGCGCAGTCCGGCGTAGGCGGAGTCGGTGATCTCGGCGTAGATACCGGAGACCCACTCAGGGCCGAAGATCTTGGCCTGGCCCTCGTCCTCAGGATGGTCGTCGCGGGAGTAGGCGGTACGGGTCACGGATGTGCCGGCGCCGTTCGCGTCGGTCGCCTCCAGGGTGAAGTCACCCGTCAGGCTGTTGACATGGCCGGGGCCGACGGGCAGGGAAGGGGCGGCGCCGGCGGCGCGGTCGACGGTGACGGAGACCTCGGGAGACGCCTCGGTCGCCGCGCCGTTGCCGAACAGCGCGCGAACGTCGACCGGGCCGTCCTCGGCGAGAGTGGTGGTGATGTCCCAGGTCAGCGGGGCGGGCTTGCCGCCGCTTACGGCGACCGGCCAGCCGGAGACCACCGTGCCGGTCGAGTTGACCCGCACGTGGCCGGTGGGGACGTCCTGCCACTGGTCGGTCTCCCCGCGGCGGAACTGGTAGCGCACACCGGTGTACGAGGTGTCGCCCTGTGCCGTCAGGCTGATGCGGCGTGCCGGTCGCTCGCCGGGGCCGGGGGCGGTCAGGGCCGCGCCCTTGCCCGCGTTGAAGCCGTACACGGTGTCCGCGGAGACGTTGCCCGCGGCATCGCGGGTATGCGCCGTGATGGTGTGCGGTCCGGCCTTGAAGGTAAGGGACTTGGTGACGGCAGAGCCGGTGGTGGCGGCGACGGCCCAGGCGCCCGAGTCCAGCTTGTACTGGATGTCCTTCACATCGTTCGCGGGCGGAGTGAAGGTGAAGGAGCCGGTGAAGTCACCGTTGGCGTTCGGCGCCCCGGACCACTGGGCTGCCGGGAAGTCGGAAGAGGACACCGCCGTGCTCGCCGGCTTGGCCGTGTCGACCGTGAAGGTCTGCCAGGCCGACCAGGTGCCGTTCCAACTGGTTCCGTCGTACACGGCTGCACGCCACTTGTAGGTGCCCGGGCTGAGCGCTGTGGCGGGTGTCCACGAGGCGTTGGCTCCGGAGGCGGTGAACGCGGACTTACCGGTCTGCAGCGCCGCGGTACCCGTGGAGGTCCAGATCTCGTAGCTGAGTTGGACGGTGTTGCCGTCGGCGTCGGTGCCCTTACCGGTGAGGGTCGGGGTGGTGTCGCTTACGGCGGCGCCGGAGATCGGGGAGACCGGGACGGCCGCGCCTGGCTTGGTGTTGTAGGTGACGGTCAGCGAGGGCTCGTACGCGGCGTTGTGCGAGCCGTCGGTCTGGTTGGCCGAGTGATAGCGGCGCCAGGTGAGGACGTCGCTTTCGTCCACCGCGGCGATCCGCACGCCGTAGTTGGGCTGGCCGTCGGCCCATGCCTGGACGATCGCGTCGATGTCCCAGGAGACGTGGCCCGCCGGGCACGTGGAGTTGTAGCCCTTGGCCGACTTGTTGACCACTGCGCCGGTGGCCGTGGTGGCAGGCTGGTTCGACCAGGTGACCGCGGAGGGATCCCAGGCGGCGGTGATCCGGCGGACCTCGTTGCCCGCGTTGGCGGTGTTGCAGGTGGAGGAGTAGTACGAGTACAGGCGCAGGTCGGTGTCAGTGACGACCTTGCCCTTGTACTTGTCCACGTTGAACTGCAGGAAGGAACGGGCCTTCTCGGCACCGTTGTACGTACCGGCCTTCAGCTCGGTGGAGCCTCGCTGCGAGGTCAGGTAGTCGTCGTACTGAACCCAGGTGTCGGTGACCGGGCCCATGAGCGAGTCTGTCGGATCGATGGTCACCGGATAGGTGAGATCGGGGTCGCTCAGGAACTTCTGATTCGGCTTGAGGACCAGGACCTGGCCCGAGCCGTCCCTCTCTTTCTCGACCTCCACGTCTACGGCGGCCAGGTACTCGGCGTCGCCGGAGGCGCGGTCGTAGGAGGAGTCCCACATCACCGGGGCAGGCGCGGTGGCACGGGTCTTGTTTCTGGCATCGTCCCAGCGGAGCCGCTTGTCGGCGGTCTCCTTGAGTGTCAGCCCGGTCGCCTCGACCGGAATCCGGTACTCCACCTGCCCCTTCGGGGCTTCATGGAGGACCACGGAGTGGGAGAAACCTTCCTTCAGGGCGGTGACGACGAGGTCGCCGCCACCCGGTACGGCGTTCCTGTACGTGGCGGTCGATCCCTTGAGTTCGGGCTTCGGCAGTGGGCCTGTCCAGCCGATACCCAGGGACTGCTTACCGCGTGCCACCTCGACGAGAGGCTCGCCTGAACCGCCGTCGGAAAGTGAGATGTCCGCGGCAGCACGCCTGGGCCGCACCGTGTCGCCGCCGTCGATCAAGCTGGTGTCGATGCGCTGCCAGCGACCCGCGGCATCCTTGACGCGGATGGGGCCCGTGTACGAGCGCACGGACGTGCTGCCGTTCGGCAAGGCGTAGGAGCTGGTCGACCCTGTGCGCTCACCCGTGATCTCGATGTCGCGGCCCTGCAGATGGGCCATCAGGAGGGCGGAGGCCGCGTCGGCCGCCTCAGCGGGCCCCCGCCCGACACGGGAGGCGGTCACCGCGCGGACGGAAGAGGACCCCCCGGCTTCGGGGACACCGGCGGTCGGGGCGCCGGGGGCGGCGAACGCAGCGCCGTCCAGCAAGGTCACGGCCATGACGACGGAGACCGCGATCGCGGCCGGGCGTATCTGGGCGGGCGACAACCGGGAGCGTCTGCCTGCGTTCGCAGGCGTACGTTCTCTCATCTGGCTCGATGCTCCTCACAAGTGCAAGAACTGAACTCGCGGAACTTACTCGCCCACCGACTTCCGCAATTGCGAACTATCGGACACAGGAGCACAGTCGACTCCGATTGTGATCAAGTTGTGTCGATCCTCGGGGTGAAGTGGGGCGGTAGTGTGCGCAAGTGCGTAGCGACCTGCACTTTCTCGCCGTACCGCACCGCATGAACGACAGCGCGCCCGCGCCCCGGGACGAGATCGCGGTAGGTGCCGACGCCGTCGGCGAACGAACATCAGCGAAGCGGACGCGGAACCCGGACTCGCCGATGACGGTGCGGCAGCCGGACGTTCCGGGGCACCGAAGTCGCCTGCGCCTCAGGTGCGCGGCTCGGTGACGGGACCGGGCGCGTGGCGGGTACCGGGTGAGCGCCGGCGGCGGCTCATGAGGTGCGGTCGACGGCGTCCCGCCTCAGCGGGACGGCGAGAGCGCGGTCCCGGACCGAACGCGGCACGGATGCCCGGAGATGCCGTCAGGCGCCGCCCGCGCGGTCCCCTGCCCTGGGGACGGAGGGATCGAACCAGGTGGGGCCATCGGTCAGTGCCTGCTTGATCCGGAAGTCCGCGAATCCCTCCAGCTTCGGGAGGGCGTCGACCGGGAACCAGCCCACGTCGAGCGACTCCTCGTCGTTGACCCTGGCGTCGCCGCCCACTGCCCGGCAGCGCAGGCAGATGTCCATGAACTGGCACTCGTCCCCGTTGGGGTAGACGAACGGCCTGGACGTGGCGTGGACGAGCACGACCCGCTCCGCCACACAGCTCACCGCGGTCTCCTCGTACACCTCCCGGATCGCGGTCGCGGCAGGCTGCTCGCCCGGCTCGGAAATGCCCCCGATGATCGACCACCCGCCGGTGTCGGCACGCCTCGCCAGCAGGACCCGTCCGTCGGCGTTGAACACGACGGCGCTCACACCCGGCAGGAAGAGGAGCTGGGTCCCAGCGCTGGCCCGGATCCGGCGGATGAAGTCGGGGATGCCCATGGTTCCGACCCTATGGGCTGCGCCTCGATGCCGCTTTCAGGAAGCGGACGAGGAGTGCCCCGGCGGCGGGTGTACGCGGCCCAGGCGAGCGCCCCCACCGCGAGGGCGGCGACGAGGCCCTCGGGGAGCGTGCCCATGCGAGTGGCGGGAGTGAGCGAGGAGCGCAGCGGGACCTCCGCGACCAGGGCGTCCGGGGTGAACATCTCCGTACGCTGGACGATCTTCCCGTCCGGGTGGATCACCGCGCTGACACCGCTGGTCACCGGTACCACAACGGCCCGGCTGTGCTCGACGGCCCGTACCCGCGACATCGCCAGCTGCTGGTAGGTCATCTCGCTTCGGCCGAAGGTGGCGTTGTTGCTGGGCACCGAGATGAGCTGGGCGCGGTGGGTGACGGTGTCGCGCACCGCCCAGTCGAAGGCCGCTTCGTAGCAGGTGGCGAGGCCCACCTTGGTCCCGGCGAGGTCGAAGACGCCGACCTCGCCGCCGGGGCCGAAGTCCCGGCTGACGCGGTCGACGTCAGCGCTGAACAGACGGACGAAGGGACGCATCGGGATGTACTCGCCGAACGGCTGCACATGCCGCTTGTCGTAGGTGGCGACGGGGCCGCGCTCGGGCTCCCATGCGATCAGGGTGTTGCGCAGCTTGCCGGTGTCCGGGGTGAGTACGGCGCCGACCACCGTGGGCACGCCGATCCGACGCACCGCCTGGTCGATCACCCGGCGAGCGTCGTCGTTGCGGTACGGATCGAGGTCGGAGGAGTTCTCCGGCCACAGCACGAAATCGGGCTTGGCCACCTTGCCGGCGGCGACATCGTCGGCGAGCTGCTCGGTGCGGCGGGCGTGGTTGTCCAGGACCGCTCGGCGCTGGGCGTTGAAGTCGAGTCCGAGACGGGGCACATTGCCCTGGATCGCGGCGACGGTGGCGGTACCGTCCTCGGCCGAGCCGTCGACGAGCGGCAGCGCGGCGAACGCCCCGGAGACGGGGACGAGGACACTGAGCGCCGCGGCGGCGACCGGCCCCCGCCGCAGCTCACCGGTCCGCCGGTAGCGGCGGACCTGCCGCACGAGCTCGTACAGGCCGAAGCCGCACAGCACCACGGCGAATCCCAGGACCGGGGTGCCGCCCACCGCCGCCAGCGGCAGGAACCACCCGTCGGCCTGCCCGAAGGCGATCTTTCCCCAGGGGAAGCCGCCGAACGGCACCCGGGCACGTACGCCCTCGCCGAGCACCCAGACCGCGGCGCCCCACACCGGCCACCACGGCAGCCGGGAGACCAAGGCGACACCCATGCCGGTCACCGCGATGAAGAGCGCCTCGACTGCCGAGAGCGCGACCCACGGCACAGCCCCCACCTCCTCGCCCGTCCAGACCAGGAGGGGCAGCAGGAAGGCCAGGCCGGCGAGGTATCCGAGGCCGAGGGCAGCACGCGGACGGCGCCCGTGCAGAGACCAGGCGAGGAGCGCGAAGCCCGGCAGCGCCAGCCACCACAGCGGCCGGGGCGGGAAGCTCAGGAACAGCAGGAGGCCGGACAGCACGGCCGCGCCCGGCCGGGCGAACCGGTTGGTGGCCTGCGGCCGGGTGTCGAGGGGGGTCACGGGGGCACTCACCTGGCGGAGTCTACGTTTTCGGCTGCCTCATGGCAGGCCTGCCGGCCGGGCGACGCCTTCCGGAGTGGCATGTCCGCGGCCACGGATGCCCGCCGGCCCCGTTCCCAACGCTGCCCGGACGCGAGCCGAGGGCGGCTGGGCGGTGTGCGCGCCAGGGGGACGTCGTGGAGGCACGCGACGCCGCCATGGAGGCGGGGTCCGCGGCGCCCTGCATGTGATCTGAATCACAGGTGAGAGGAGATCCTTTCGTCCGCGCTCTCCGTCTTGCCCCGGTGAGACGGTCCGGGACGTGCCGGGCGAGCCAGACGAGGAGTCGAGTTCCCAGTGACACAGGCAGCGATCAGCGAACCCATGGCCGATGTGCGGGACATGTACATGGCACACCGGATGTTCCGCCGGGAGTTCCGCCTCCTTCCCCAGCTCGTGCGCGACGTCAGGCCCGGTGACACCGAGCGGGCCGCGATCGTCGCCGACCACGCGGACAAGATCTGCGCGATCCTGGACGCCCATCACGAGGGTGAGGACGCGGTGGTCTGGCCGCTTCTGCTCGCGCGCGGCGGTGAGCGGAGCGAGACGATCGTGCCGGTCATGGAGGAGCAGCACCACGGCATCCACGAGGCACTGACGACGGTGGCCTTGCTCTTCCCGGCTTGGCGTGCCACCGCACAGCGAGGCGAGGAGCTCGCCTCCGCGACCGATGTGCTGGTCGACAGACTGGTCGAGCACATGGCGATGGAGGAGACGGAGATCCTTCCCCTGGCCGAGCAGTATGTTACGGCTGCGGAATGGGCGGTGTTCGGCGAGCACGCCTTCTCGTCCCTCCCGAAGAAGACCCTCGCCCTCGGCTTCGGCATGGTCATGTACGAGGGCGACGCCGAGGTGATCAAGGAAGTACTCGCGAACGCGCCGTTTGTGCCCCGGCTCGTGATGCCGCGTCTCGGCCCCCGCCTCTATGCCTCTCACGCCACGCGGGTGCACGGCACGGCCACACCGCCGCGACTCGGTAGGTGACCCGCCAGCCGCACGGCACCGGCGAGCGCCCCGCGGCAGCGCCGGCGGCAGGCGGATCCCGCGCTGAACCCCCCGGTTGCGACTCGGGGTGCCGGTCGCCCGTCCGGTCCGCGCGGCCTTCGGATGGTCGGGGAGGTCCGGCGAAACCCAGCCACCGCACGTGCGTACCACCCCGAAACCAACCGAGAAACCAGCCGTCCCGCGAGGAGTCGGTGTCAGGCGAGGTCCGAGGGATCCGTGTTCGCGCCGCAGAGGACCACGCACACCCGCTCCCCATCACGAGGACGGTAGCCGTCACGGCTCGTGAGCGCGGCCAGCGCGGTCGCCGCGCCGTGCTCGACCGCGACCCGGCGCTGGTCCCACAGCGCCCTGCGCGCCCGGACGATCTCCTCGTCCGCGACGAGCACGGAGCAGGCGTGCTCGCGCTGGGCGACGGTAAGGGCCATCCGGGAGACCCTGCGGGCGCCGAGGGAGTCCGCCGCGACGGAGTCCACGGTGACATCGACCGGGCGGCCCGCCTCAAGCCCGGCGTTCAGTGCCCGGCACCCGACCGGCTCGGCCGCCACCGTGCGGATGCCGTGCCACTCGGCGGCGGTGGCCACCCCTGCGAACAGTCCCCCGCCGCCGACCGCCACCACCACGGTGTCAAGGTCCGGGACGCGTGCCCGGATCTCCTCGAGGAGCGTGCCCGCGCCCGCGGCGATCAGCGGATGGTCGTAGGCGTGGCTGGCGAGCGCGCCGGTGTCCGCCGCGAACTCCTCGCAGGCGGCGAGGGCCTCGGCGTACTCGGCACCGACGAGACGTACGTCGGCACCGAGGCCGCGCAGTCTGGCGACCTTCACCTGCGGCGCGCTGGTGGGCAGGAACACGGTGGCCGGCACGCCCTGCTGCTGGGCGGCCCAGGCGCAGGCAAGCCCGGCGTTGCCGCCGGAGGCGATGGTCACGCCCGCGTCCGGAAGGGTGCCCGCGTCGCGGTGGGCCTGGACGAAGTTCCGCGCCCCACGGGCCTTGAACGAGCCGGTGTGCTGCATGTACTCCAGCGCCAGCCAGACCTGGTGCGTCTGCCCGGCTCGCGGCTCGACCGGGGCGACCGTGACCGGGCGGACGTGCCCGGTGACTCGCGCCTCGGCGGATGTGATGTCGTCGTAGGCCAGTTTGTGCACGTCAGATCTCCGCTGCGGTGCCCTTCGAGGTCAGCCGCAGTCTGTCACGGATCACCCGGACGGCGGTTTCGGCGTCGTCCACGGTCACGGTGAACGTCCGGCCGTCATCGAGTCTGAGGGCGAAGCCCTCACCGCGGCGGACGATCACCGCCGTGCCCTGCTCGGGACGCCAGCGGTATCCCCAGCCGCCCCACTGGCGCGGGCAGACCCGGGGAACGAACTCGGCTCCCACCACGGAGTCCAGGGGGATCTTCCGCCGTGGCAGACCCATGTGCCCGCAGCGCACCTCCATGCAGTCGCGGTCGACCGTGACCGCCACATGGACGAAGGCGAGAGTGCCGAACAGCACCAGCAGCCCGGCGGCGACGCAGCCGATCACCGACATCAGCAGAGGGAGTAGGCCTGAGGTCCAGGGGGCGTCGACAGCGAGTTCGATGCCGAGCGCCACACATCCGGCGCCGACCGCGGCCAGCACCCACTGGATGCGGTTGGTCGCGCGGCCGGTCCAGATCGGGGGCGGCGCCTGAGCGGTCTGCCCCTCAACGCCGGGGTGGTCCGTCATGCGTAGCAGCGTACTCACGTTCCGCTCCGGTGGCACCCGGGTCCGCCTGGGTCGCGCAGGCGGTCCGAGCTGTCGTGGCGGGGCCCGGTCAGCGGGCCGGGGTGACCCGGTTCACCGTGTCCACGGCGGCGAGGAGCCGGCCCTCGGCATAGGCCAGCGCGGTGCTCGGCAGCGCTCCGGCCCGCCCGCTCAGCAGCACGGTCAGGCTGGTGCTCGGGGTGGCGGCGGGGGTCGGCCCGGCGGCGGCGCGGCGCACTGCCTGGGCTGCGACGGCACCGGCCGAGCCGTGCAGGGCGAGCGGCGGAAGTCCGTCCGGGCGGCCCGCGCTGACGGCGGCGCGGATGCGCTCGGCGACCAGTTCGTAGTGGGTGCAGCCGAGAACGACGGCCCGTACGTCCATCGGAGTGAGTGCGGCGGCAGCGGCGACGGTACGGTCGATGGCGTCCTCGTCTGCCTGTTCGACCGCGTCGGCGAGCCCTGGGCAGGGCACCTCGGTGACCTCGGCACCGGCGGCGAAGTCGCGGATCAGCCCCCGCTGGTAGGCGCTGCCGGTGGTGGCGGGGGTGGCCCAGATGGCGACCCGGCCGCCCCCGGCGGCCGCCGGCTTGATGGCGGGCACGGTGCCGATCACCGGCACGCCGGGCTCCAGTGCCGCGCGCAGCGCGGGCAGCGCGTGCACGGTCGCGGTGTTGCAGGCGACGATCAGCGCGTCCGGGCGGTGTGCCGCGGCGGCGTGGGCGACGTCGAGCGCGCGCGCGGTCAGGTCTTGCAGGGTCCGGAGGCCCCAGGGCATCCCGTCGGGATCGCAGGAGAGCACCAGCTCCGCGTCGGGTCGCAGACGGCGCACCGCGGCGGCGGCGGCGAGCAGGCCGATCCCGGAGTCCATGAGTGCGATCTTCACCCGGTCACCCTAGCCGACGCCTCTTGCGGCCCGGCTGGTGTGGGGCAGACTGCGACGAATGGGCACCCTCGCGTGGATCGCCGTGATTTCCCTGGGCGTGTGGCTGTGGCTGCTGCTGGGACAGGGGTTCTTCTGGCGTACGGATCAACGGCTGCCGCGGTGCGATGCTGCGCCGGGGGCGTATGACGACTGGCCGACCGTGGTGATCGTCGTACCGGCCCGGGACGAGGCCGCCGTACTGCCCGAAAGCCTGCCGTCGCTGCTGCGGCAGGCCTATCCCGGCGAGGCCGAGGTGATCCTCGTCGACGACGGGAGTACGGACGGCACGGGCGCCCTGGCGCACGAGTTGGCGGCGCGCTACGGCGGGCTGCCACTCACCGTGGCGTCGCCGGGGGAACCGGAGGCCGGCTGGACGGGCAAGCTCTGGGCGCTGCGGCACGGCATCGCACTCGCGCGGGCCAGGGACCCCGAGTATCTGCTGCTCACGGACGCCGATATCGCGCATGAGCCGGACAGTCTGACCGTGCTGATCGCCGCGGCCCGTACGCACGGCATCGACCTGGTCTCGCAGATGGCGCGGCTGCGGGTGGCCACCCTGTGGGAGCGGCTGGTGGTGCCGGCCTTCGTCTACTTCTTCGCGCAGCTCTATCCGTTCCGCTGGATCAACCGCGCGGCGCCCGGCAGGCGGGCACTGGCGACGGCCGCGGCGGGCGGGTGCGTGCTGCTGCGGACGGCGACGGCGGTGCGGGCGGGGATCCCTGGGTCGGTCAGGCAGTCGGTGATCGACGATGTGGCGGTGGCGCGCGCGGTGCGGCGGGCCGGGGGGCGGGTCTGGCTGGGGCTTGCCGACCGGGTGGACAGCATCCGCCCGTATCCGCGGTTGGCGGATCTGTGGCGGATGGTCTCGCGCAGCGCGTATGCCCAGCTGCGGCACAGTCCGCTGCTGTTGGCCGGGACGGTGGCGGGTCTGGCGGTGGTGTACCTGGTGCCGCCGGTGGCGGTGTTCGCCGGGGTGTACGGGGTGGGGGGCGACGAAGCGGGCGCGGTGGTGGCGGTCTGGGCGGGGCTCGCGGCATGGGTGGTGATGGCCGGGACGTATGTGCCGATGCTGCGCTACTACCGGCAGACGGTGTGGCTCGCTCCACTGCTTCCGGTCACGGCGCTGCTCTACCTGCTGATGACGGTGGACTCGGCGGTGCGGCACTACCGGGGGCACGGAGCGGCTTGGAAGGGGCGCACGTACGCACGCCCCGAGGCCGCACCGGACCGCTGAGCGGGCTCACTTCCTGCCGGGTGTCCAGTTCATGCCCCAGCCGTAGGCGTGGTCGATGGTGCGCTGCGGGCTGACCCCTCGCTCGGGGACGAGGAAGCGCGCCTCACGCTGGACGACCAGATCGCCATCCTGGTTGGTGAGGAGCGCGAGGGCGCAGACCGTCGACGGCACGGTGCACTCGTCCAGCGAGAACTCGATGGGCGCGCCGTGCTGCGGCTGGAGGGTGACGGTGGCGTGCAGGTCGGCGAAGCTGCGGGCGCCGGAGTAGATCGCGACGAAGATGACGACGCGGCGGAGCTTGTCCTTGTGGTCGAGATTGACGGTGAGGTTCTCACCGCCGGCCGCGGACCCGGTGCGGTCGTCGCCGTCGAGCTGGATGTACGGGGGCTGGTGGAGGGCTCCGAAGGCGTTGCCGAGGGCCTGGACGACTCCCTTGCGGCCGTCGGTGAGTTCGAACAGCGCGCACAGGTCGAGATCGAGGTCGGCGTGCATGGCCATGGCCCTGCCGAGCTTGGATCCCCAGCCCGTGAACTGCTTGCGGACCTGCCAGTTGAGGTTGACGCGCATGGCGCCGGATGTCCCGCCCTGCTTGGTGAGCGAGACGGAGGGCGATTCCTTGGTCAGGGTGATCTTGCTGAGCCGTACGGGTGCGGGGGTGGACGCGGTCGGCACGGACGCGGAGGCGGGCACGGGTGCGGACGGGGCGGGGGTGGAGGCCGCGGACGCGGAGTGCCGGGGTTCGTCGACGGTGATGCCGAAGTCGGTGGCGAGTCCCGCGAGTCCGCTCTGATACCCCTGGCCCACCGCGCGGAACCTCCACCCGCCCTGGCGCCGATAGAGCTCACCGAGGATGAACGCCGTCTCGACCGTCGCGTCGGCGCTCTCGTAGCGGGCGATCTCCGCACCGTCCGCCGGGTCGATCACCCGGACGTACAGCCCCGGAACCTGACCGAAGCTGCCACCGTCCGCCGACGCCGCAAGGACGATCCGCTCGACGGACGGCTCGACCCGGCCGAGGTCGATCGCGATGTGGTCGGTGACCACCGTGCCCTGGGTGCGCTTGCCTTCGTGCCGGACGGCGCCGGAGGCATGTCCGGGCTGGTTGTAGAAGACGAAGTCCGCGTCGGAGCGGACCTTTCCCGATCCGGCGAGCAGCAGCGCCGAGGCATCGACGTCGGGCACACCGCCGCCCGGACGCCAGCCCAGCTCCACCTGGACGATCATCGCGGGTACGGGGGCATTCGCCCCTTTGAGCATGGACATACTCGCCCCCGTCACGGGTCCTGACACCTGGTCGAATCGGTAGGGCCAACGTAGCGCCGCACCCGGTACGTACACGTTCGCGACCCGTGAGTAACCCCCCCTCATCTCGCCCTTTACATGATCCAGATGCCTCGGAGCGACCGATTTTCCATGATTCGCTCGCATTAGGGATCGCCCGCCACCGGTAACACCTCAAACAACCCTCTTATCGGGCTCCCCAAAAGCACATCGTGGGCTTAACTTATGTGCCATGACCTCCCCCCGCTCCACCTACGGTGGCGGCTACTACTCCGTGCCGCCGTTCGCCGACACCCCGATCTACGACTCCCTTGTCGCTGAGCGGGGCACACCTCAGATCGCCCCGATCCGAGTGCCCGCCGCATACGACTCGCTCGGCTCCGTCGGCGGCGGCTACATGCCGGCGCTGCCCGCGGCGCTGCCCGCGCTCCCGGCGGCTCCGTCCCAGCCCGCACCGTCGTACGGCTACCCGCAGCAGATGTCGCAGCCCGTGCCGCTACAGCAGGCCCAGGCGCCGTACATCCCCCAGCAGGCTGGAATCCCGCGCGGCTACCCGGGTGTCCAGCCCCAGCAGACGCCCCGCCCGGTGGCGGCCGGCTATGAGGCGATGCGCCCGGCGGCGCCGCGTCCGATGCCGACCCCGGCGCCCTACGACGACCCATACAACCGCCCCTACCAAGGCGGTGGCTACTAGGTCCTTTCCCGTGGGTCCCGTCCGATAGGCGTTTCCCACGGGAGCGTCGGCGCGGCGCGGCACCCCGCTGGCAGGATGGCCGTATGACCGGTCTCGTGCTTCGCTCCCTCCATGTCCATCCCGTCAAGTCCTGCGGGGGGTTCGCTCCGGACACGGCGGTCGTGGAGCCATGGGGCCTGGCCGGTGACCGGCGGTGGATGCTCGTGGACACCACGGGCCGGGCGGTGACCCAGCGTCAGCAAGCCCGGCTCGCGATGGCGTCCGCCATGCCCGCGGGCGACGGTGGAATCCGGCTGACCGCGCCCGGGCAGGAGCCGCTGACCGTGGCGGTGCCCGAGCCGGGGGGTACGGTCGTCGTGGAGCTTTTTGGGGAGAAAGTGGAGGCGGTGCCGGTGGACGCCGCCTCCGACGACTGGTTCGGTGCGTATGTCGGCGCACCGCTTCGGCTGGTGTATCTGGACGATCCCGCCCGGCGCAGGCCCGTGGACGCGGACTACGCACAGCCTGGCGAGACGGTCTCGTTCGCGGACGGGTTCCCGCTGCTGGTGACCACGCACGCCTCACTCGACGCGCTGAACTCGCTCATCGCACAGGGAGACGACCCGGGCGAGGGCCCGCTGCCGATGAACCGCTTCCGGCCCAATCTGGTCGTGGACGGCGGAGAGCCCTGGGCCGAGGACCAGTGGCGGCGGATCCAGGTCGGCGAGGTCCGCTTCCGGGTGGTCAAGGCCTGCGGCCGGTGTGTCGTGACGACCACCGACCAGGCCACGGCCGTGCGCGGCAGGGAACCTTTGCGGACCCTCGCCCGGCACCGGCGTATCGGGGACCGGCTGGTCTTCGGGCAGAACCTGGTCCCGGAGACCCCCGGGGCTGTTCGAGTGGGGGATCCGGTGCGGATCGTCGACTGAGCGTGGAGCGCACCCATACGGGAGTGGTCGCCGAGTGGCAGACGGCCGTTCGTACGGCCCCTGATGCGGCGCATGTACACGGATCTCGACCAGGCATGGGCGAATTTCGGTCCGGACCGGGGCCGTACGGGCACAGGCGGCTGACCGGTCAACCGCCGCGCCCACGTCACGCTACGGTGGACCGGAGCCGGGAGCCGCACGAGCACGGCGGCTGGACGACGAGGTGGGGGCAAGGCAGCACCATGGCACAGGGCACGGTCCAGGTGACGCACACCGGCACATCGCGGTGGCGGCGCCGCACGGGTGAGTACGCCTCCCTCGCCGCCGCCCTGGAGGCCGCCGGTGACGGCGACATCCTCACCGTCTCCCCGGGGACATACCGGGAGAACCTCGTGGTGCGGTGTGCGGTGACGCTGCGCGGGCCCGACGGGGCGGCGGCCGGCTCGGTGCGGATCGCGCCCTCCGAAGGGGTGCCCCTGACCATACGGGCCTCCGCAACCCTGCGGGACCTGCACGTCGAGGGCCAGGACACCGCTGCCCCCGCTCTGCTGGTGGAGGACGGCACACCGGAGTTGGCGGATCTGCGGATCGTCACCCGCTCGGCGGCGGGCATCGAGGTACGCGGAGCCGCCCGTCCGACCGTGCGCCGCTGCACGGTCGACAACCCCGCGGGCGTGGGCATCGCCGTACTGGACGGTGCGGGTGGTGTGTTCGAGGAGTGCGAGGTCGTCGCCGCGGGGCAGTCCGGAGTCACCGTGCACGGCGGCGCTCATCCCCGCCTGGAACGCTGCAAGGTCCACCATGCGTCGGGTGCGGGACTGAGCGTCACCGGGGAGTCGACAGCGCTGGAGGCGCTCGGCTGCGAGGTGTACGAGATCAAGGGCGCCGGAGTGCAGATCGCCTCGCGGGCCACGGCCCATCTCACCGAGTCCACCGTGCACCGCACCACCGCCGACGGGGTCACCCTCGACACGGACGCGGTACTCACCCTCTCCGACTGCGACATCCACGACATTCCCGAGAACGCGGTGGATCTGCGCTCGCGTTCGGTGCTCACCCTCACCCGGTCGACCGTGCGGCGGTTCGGACGCAACGGTCTGTCGGTATGGGATCCGGGGACCCGGGTGGACGCCAACCAGTGCGAGATCCACGACAGTACGGGCGACTATCCGGCCGTGTGGGTCAGTGACGGGGCCACCGCGGTGCTCGACTCCTGCCGGGTGCACGATGTGCCGGACGCGCTCTTCGTGCTCGACCGCGGTTCCCGGGCCGATGTGGTCGACAGCGATCTCGCGCAGGTGCGGAACACGGCGGTGTCGGTCAGCGACGGGGCCACGGCACAGCTCGACGACTGCCGGATCAGGGAGGCGTCCACAGGCGCGTGGTTCCGCGACCACGGCAGCGGGGGCACGCTGAGCAACTGCACCATCGACAAGGCGCAGACGGGGGTGATCGTCACCAAGGGCGCCGACCCTTCGATCGAGCGCTGCACGGTGACCTCCCCGGCGGAGGCCGGTTTCTATGTGTCGGCGGAGGGCCGCGGGACCTTCCACGGCTGCCGGGTGACGGACAGTTCGGGCTACGGCTTCCATGTGACCGACGGCTGCCGTACGACGCTGACGCGCTGCCGCACCGAGCGCTGCGCGCGCGGGGGGTACGAATTCCCCGGCGAGGGCGTGAGCGCCGAGGACTGCACCAGTGACAGCAGCGGGGTGCGCGCGGCGGCGCCCGCCCCCGCGGTGGTGACCGCCGCCGCCCAGTCGCAGCGCTCCCCCGGCCTGCTGCTGGGTGAGTTCCCCGGGCCGCCCGCGGCCGTCCCGCAGCCCGCCGCGCCCGGCGAGGTGCGGTCGGCCCCGATCCGCACCCCGGACGATGTGCTGAGCGCACTGGACGGCCTGGTCGGCCTGGACAGCGTCAAGCGGGAGGTACGTACCCTCACCAACATGATCGAGGTGGGCCGGCGCCGTCAGGAGGCAGGCCTCAAGGCCGCGTCGGTCAGGCGCCACCTGGTCTTCACCGGCTCCCCGGGTACCGGGAAGACGACGGTGGCGCGACTCTACGGGGAGATCCTGGCGTCGCTGGGCGTCCTGGAGCGAGGGCACCTGGTCGAGGTGTCCCGGGTGGACCTGGTCGGCGAGCACATCGGTTCGACGGCGATCCGTACCCAGGAGGCGTTCGACCGGGCGCGGGGCGGAGTGCTGTTCATCGACGAGGCGTACGCGCTGTCACCGGAGGACTCCGGGCGGGACTTCGGACGGGAGGCCATCGACACCCTGGTGAAGCTGATGGAGGACCACCGGGACGCCGTGGTCGTCATCGTCGCCGGGTACACGGCGGAGATGGAGCGCTTCCTGTCCGTCAACCCGGGTGTGGCGTCACGCTTCTCACGGACCATCACTTTCAGTGACTACGTGCCGGACGAGCTGCTGCGGATCGTGCAGCAGCAGGCCGAGGAACACGAGTACCGGCTGGCGGACGGCACGGACGAGGCCCTGCTGAAGTACTTCACGGCGCTGCCGAAGGGCGCAGCGTTCGGCAACGGCCGTACGGCGCGTCAGACCTTCGAGTCGATGGTGGAGCGGCATGCGGGCCGGGTCGCCGGACTCGCCGAGGTGAGCACCGACGATCTGACGCTGCTGGTGCCCGATGACCTGCCCGAACTGCCCTGAGCCAGATCATGGAGATGAGGGACTTCCCTGATTGGCAGCCGATGTGCCGTCAGAGGAAGCTGATCCACATGAAATTGATCGCGAGCGGCCGGGAGGCCGACGTCTACGCCCTGGACAAGTCCAGGGTGTTGCGGCGGTACCGGGACGGGAGTTCAGCCGAGCCTGAATCCCGCTTGATGAGACATCTGGAGGCGAACGGCTATCCGGTGCCCAGGGTCCATGAATGCACCGGAGGCGACCTCGTCATGGAGCGCCTGGCCGGGCCAACGATGATGGATGTGCTCGAACGGCGGCCGCTGCGGTGGCGCGCCATCGGACGGATGCTGGGGGGACTGCACGACCGGCTGCACGCGCTGCCGGCGCCCTCGTGGCTGCCCCGGCGCTTCGGCCGGGCGGCTGACGACCGGGTGCTGCATCTGGACTTCCACCCCGGCAATGTGGTGCTCACGCCGCGCGGCCCGGTGGTGATCGACTGGCACAACGCCGCCGCCGGAGACCCCGCTGCCGATGTGGCGATGACCCTGGTGACCGTGGGGAGCGCGGACGTCCCGGGGCTCGCGGCACGCCTGGGGCGGGGTCTGCTGCTGAGCGCGATACGCGGCGGCTCGGCGACCGACCCCGCGGCGCGCATACGGGATGCCGCCGCTGCCAAGCTGGACGACCCCCATCTGCTGCCCACGGAAGCCGCGTGGTTGCGCCGCCGAGTCGCCGCTCACTCCTGATTCCCGGCCGGTTGGGAGCGTGACGGGGCTCGCTGGGCCGGAAGCGCGGGTGGCAGCCGGTGGAGCAGCCCTCTGCGCTCCTCGGCGAAGGCTGGGTCGGCTTGGTAGTCGGAGTGGCCGAGGATCGGTTCCGGCAGGGGGTGGCTGTCGGTGCGCCCGTAGACGACCGGGTCTCTGAGCGCGGGGCGGTCCACGGCCGGCTTGCCCTCTTCGGCCGGGAGTCGCAGCGGTCCGCCGATCGGGTCCGTGTGGCGCCATAGATTGCGCCAGCAGTGCAGTTCCCGGTGGAGCGCGCGCAGCGGCGCAGGGCCGAAGTACGCGGGAAACCAGCGTCCGTAGAGGCGTTCCAGCGGGGAACCGTAGGTGAGCAGAGCGACCCGGCGGCGGGTGGCAGCGGGGAGTTGCCAGACCGCGGCGGCGGCCAGCACGCTGCCCTGCGAGTGGCCGGAGATGACGAGGCGGCCGCCGGTGCTGCCGGTCCAGGAGGCCATGCGCCAGGTCAGATCGGGCACGGCGCGCTCGGCGTAGCAGGGCGGAGCGAAGGGGTGGGCGGCACGGGGCCAGAAGGTGCCGACGTCCCACAGGATGCCGATGGTGCGCCGCGCCGCTTCGTCCCGGTAGGCGCGTCTGCCCCAGGTGACGATCAGGATGAAGCCGAGCCCGATCAGCAGCGAGCCCAGTGTCTGCGCGGCGTCGGCGACGGCTTCCACGACCGGATGGGCCCGGTCGAAGGCTTCGCCTGGGACCTCACCGGTCGCCCATGACCCGGCCACCGCGCCACCGCCGAACAGGAGGGTTGCGGTGCACAGGACACCGATGACGACCGGGATGGCGTCGGTGAGCGCAGCGGTCGCCCGGATGGCGGCTATCCGCCGGGTGCGGACCCCGTCGGGCCGCTCCTGCGGGTAGTCCTGCTCGACCGCCGCGGTGAGGGAGCGGGCGGTGCGCCAGGTCCTCACGGCGAGTACAGCCAGCGGGACGAGTAGCAGGAGCAGTAGCACGGGGATGACCGATGCCTGCCAGCTGAGCAGTACGGGCGGGCCGGTGATGGGTCCACGCCCCATTCCCGGGGTGCCGGGGCCGTCCAGCCAGTCGGCGACCCGTTGGGCGACACCGCCGGTCATGACCCCGCCGAGGGCACAGGCCAGCAGGGCCACCGCCGGTCCGCCCAGTCCGCGCAGGGCGGTCCGGGGATGGCGGGCGCGCCGGTGCAGGATGTGCGCGCTGATGGCCAGGGCGACGATCAGTGCGCCCTGGGCGAGGGTGAGTATCCGGAAAGCCTCCTCGCCGGGGAGTGTGCCGTGGGAGACCCAGCCGGGGCGGGACCAGGAGGCGTAGAGCATGGCGAGGGCCAGCAGGGAGAGGGAGAGGCAGGGCAGCCAGTTGACGACCGCGCGGTCGACACGGTGGTCGATGAGCGAGTCGCTGTGCCCGCGGCGGAACACGACGGCGACGACGAAGCCTCCGGCGAGGACGAGCACCGCTTCCAGTGTCCGGCCCGCGAGGTCGAGGGCGAGGACATCCGCTCCCCGGTCGTGGCGTGCGGCCGCCCCGGCGACCGACGCGGCGACGATCAGGAACCCGGCGGCGGTGTGCGCCGCGCGCAGCCGGGCGACTATGCGCCGGCCGTACCAGAAGCCGGGCCGCCCGAGCGCGGGACGGGGGTCCGGCTGCCCGCCTCCCGCGGCGGTGGCCGCGGTGACTCTGGCGACTCGTGTGCCCTGTGCGGCTTCGGCTGCGGGGGGCCGCTGCGACTCGTACGCACTCCAGGTGCGGTTGGACAGGTACCAGAGCAGACCCACCAGCGCGGCGGGCACGAGCGCCGCGAGCGAGAGGCGGCGGCCTGGCTGGGACCACCAGCCGTCCCCGGCGGCGGAGAGGAATCCCAGCCAGGCCCGCCCTTCCGAGCAGGCTGCCGACCCCGCGCACTGCCAGGCGGTCAGATCGAGGGCGACCTCGCAACTTGCCGCGGTGAGCAGGGCGGTGAGGCTGAGCGCCACGAGCCGTACCAGCATTCCGTAGCATCTGACCGCTGCCGACGGGCCCTTGGTGGTCGGGCGCATCCAGTGCGCGAGGTTGACCACCATGAAGGGCAGGAGAAGCAGCCACAGGGCGCGGGCGCCGTTGCCTGAGGTGAGGTTGGCCCAGCAGTACGCCTCGGGCACCGGGCCGTGTGCGTAACGGTCGGGGTGCTGCTCGGCGTCGGCGTCCTCGGGTCGCCGGTACACGGCTGCGGTCGCGTCACCGGTGATCCTGACGGTGCGGGGGTCACCGAGCATGTCCTGCGGGGTGGCGCCGCCGACGCCGTGCACCAGGAGCTCCAAGGCGGCGCCGCCGCCTGGGGTTTCGGCCGGCGCCACCGGTTCCTGGGCCGGTTCGTACGCCGGGTTGGCAGCAGACAAGTCCGTGGCTCCTCTCCGCTGGGAGCATCGACAACCTGACCAGAGTCACGCGTCGCGGCTCGACCGCGCCGGCCTCTCCTGGAATCTCCCCCGTACGAGTGCCGCTGGACCGTGACAGGATGGACAGTCCGGCGGAAGCGCGCCTGCGCCGGGGCGACACTGGAAGACTGAATCCATGGCCTCGTTCCGCGTCATCCGTACGACACCGCTACCCGCTGCCGAGACCTGGCGGCGCCTCACCGAGTGGCCCGCGCACGCGGAGCGTGTACCGCTGACCCGTGTCGTGGTCCTGACCGCGGGTCCATCGGGCACGGGAACGCGCTTCGTGGCCCGTACCGGGTTGGGGGGCTGGACGTTCGACGACACGATGGAGATCGTGCGCTGGCAGCCCCCGGCCCCGGAGCTCGCCGGCCACTGCCGCCTCGAGAAGCGCGGCCGGGTGGTCCTGGGCTGGGCCGAGATCGAGGTCCGGGAGACACCGGAGGGGACCCGGGTGGTCTGGGAGGAGGAACTCCGGCTGCGGGGAGTGCCACGCGCTCTGGACCCGGCGGTGGCGGGTGCGGCCCGAAGGGTGTTCGGCCGGGTGGTCGACGGCTTGCTGACGGCGCGCTAGCCGGCGCTGTACGGCGCTCTCCTCACCGGTGTGCGAGACACCCGCACTGCCGCTTTGACGCTTGGGCGGCTATGGTGTCCCGGCCCGTACGCGACCTGCCCCGCCCGACACCCCTCGACACGCCCCCGGAGGTACGGTACCGATGCCACGCAGGCTGAACGCCGTGCAGCTCGACTTCGTGGAGTCCGCTCCCGTGCGCCTCGTCTACAGCGCCGATGTGGGGGCATCTCCCTCGGAGGTCTACCAAGCGCTCGCCGATGATGTCGAGGGGTGGCCGGGCTGGTTCACGGCTGTCGCCTGGGCGAAGCCGACCCGGGAAGGAGCGGGCCGGGATGTCGGGTTGCGGGGCGGGGTCCGCTTCCGGGAGACGATCATGGCCTCGGACCCGGCGACCCGGTACGCGTACCGGATCGACGAGACCAATCTGCCCGGTGTGCGGGCCATGTTGGAGGAATGGCGGCTCGCGCCCGCCGGGTCCGGGACGCGGGTGCGGTGGACCATGGCGCTCGACGGACCCGGGCCGCTCCGGGTGGGGATGCGGCTGGCCAAGCCGGGGGTCGGCTACTCGTTCCGGGACGCGGTGCGCAGGCTGGAGCGCCGTCTCGGGTCCGCGCAGGCGGGCTGAGAGATCCGCCTGGCGCTCAGTCCGGCCAGGCGCCGGTGACGAGGAAGTTGTCGATGGCGGCGGCGTACGGGGTGATGTCAAGGCCCTGTCCGGCCAGCCATTCGTCCGAGTAGTACTTGTCGAGGTAGCGGTCGCCGGGATCGCAGATCAGGGTGACCACACTGCCCTTGCGCCCCGCGGCCAGCATCTCCGCGACGATCTTCAGCGCGCTCCACAGCCCGGTGCCGGTGGAGCCGCCTGCCTTGCGGCCGATCGCCCGTTCCAGGGCGCGGACGGCGGCGACAGTGGCCGCGTCCGGCACCTTCATCATCCGGTCGATGGCGCCGGGGACGAAGCTCGGTTCCATCCGGGGACGCCCGATGCCCTCGATACGCGAGCCGCAGTCGCTGGTCGCCAGCGCGTCGCCCCTGGTCCAGCCGTCGAAGAAGCAGGAGTTCTCCGGGTCGGGCACACAGATCCGGGTGTCGTACTGCATGTAGTGGACGTAGCGGGCGATGGTCGCCGATGTGCCGCCCGTGCCCGCGGTGGCGACGATCCACGCGGGCTCCGGATAGCGTTCCCGCCTCAGTTGCTGGTAGATCGACTCCGCGATGTTGTTGTTGCCGCGCCAGTCGGTGGCCCGCTCGGCGTAGGTGAACTGGTCCATGTAGTGGCCGCCGCAGTCGACCGCGAGCGCCGCCGACTCCTCGTAGACCTTTCTCGGGTCGTCCACGAAGTGGCACCGCCCGCCGTGGAATTCGATGAGGCGGCTCTTCTCGGCGCTGGTGGTACGCGGCATGACCGCGATGAAAGGGACATCGATCAGCTTCGCGAAATAGGCCTCCGAGACGGCGGTCGAACCGCTGGAGGCCTCGATGACGGGTCTGCCCGGCCGGATCCATCCGTTGCACAGTCCGTACAGGAAAAGCGAGCGGGCCAGACGGTGCTTCAGGCTGCCGGTGGGATGGGTGGACTCGTCCTTGAGGTACAGGTCGATGTCCCAGTCCTCCGGCAGCGGGAAGCGCAGCAGGTGGGTGTCGGCCGATCTGTTGGCGTCGGCCTGCACCTTCCGGACGGCGTCCTTCAGCCATGCCCGGTACTCGGGGTCGCTCCGGTCCACGTCGATCGTGGCCATCGCCTCGTATGTGCTCATGCGCCCCGCTCCTTGCCTTCTCGCGCCTCGCCGACCCCCCATCCCCACTGCACCACAAGCCCCTCACCTGCACAAACGTTCACTTTGGGGTTTCACGGGCACTCCTTGTGGCAAGGTGTCGGAATGCACCCTGGCGTGTCCGCGACCAGCTGGGCAGACTGGGTGCGGCAGCTCGTACGACGCGTACGAAGGGGGCAGGGGTCTTGCAGGAACCGGATTTCAGCGCCACGGGTGTACGGATCGAGCGGTGGCCCCGCTCACTGACCAAGGCCGGCAAGGTCCTCATCGAGGACGGCCGGCTCGCGCTGCTGACGAGTTACGGCCGGGTGATCGACAGCGCGCCGGTGGATGCCGTCCACGCGGGCAGGCCCTGGTTCGCGGGCAGCGACAGCACCGTCGCCACGGTCAACGGCACGCGCTACCGGCTGACCATGGACCGTCCTGCACGCGCGGACGACGGCCGCAGGCTCGACGGCACGGCGCTCGCGGGCCGGTTCCTGGACGCGGTACGCAAGGCCGGGGGCGACCTCGACTGACCGCCGCACCTGGTGACCGCGGTCGTGACCTGCGGGTGAACGGAGCCTCCGGGCGCGGAGTTGCGCACACACCGCTCCTGGTTCACGCTTGATCTCATCACTCAGGGTTCACCGGCGGTTACTCTGCGATCCAGGCCGTCGGCACACACAGCAGGCAGCCAACTGCTGGATCCGTTCCTTCGCCTTCTTCCGGACCTCTTTCGGGGAGTCGCAGCCGTGATCAGCGAGGCAAGCAGGCATTGCAGGGTGGAGCTCCAGGCTCTGCCGGCGCGGATCGGTCAGGTCCGCAGAATCGTGTCGGCGCAACTGCGCTACTGGCATCTCGATCCGCTGATCGACCATGCCGCGCTGGGCGTCACCGAATTGCTGACCAATGTGCACCGGCATGCCCAGCCGGACAAACTCTGTGCCGTCGAGCTGGAGCTGCTGCTCAACCGGCTCACCATCTCGGTGCACGACCACGACCCCCGCCTCCCCACCGCGGGCAGCATGGGCGACCGGCTCGAGACCACGGGCCGGGGGCTCGCCCTGATAGCGGCGCTGAGCGAAAGCTGGGGTGTGCGCCCCAAGGGCGAGGGCGGCAAGGCCGTGTGGTTCACGCTTCCCGCGCCGCTGCCTCTGGCGTACCGGCCGACGTTCGCCGATGCCGTGGTGTGCGGTGCGAGCGTGGCCACGCCCCTCGCGTCCGACGGGGCCGGCGGGATCTCGCTGGACGAGCCCTTCGCGGTCGTCGACGCCGGGCGCGCGCACGAGGTACGCGAGCCCGCCGTGACCCGGTCCGCCGCGGCCCGCTGACGGCTGCCGCCGAGGGCCGGACCGGGAGGCATAGCCCAGCCTCAGAACCGACCCCGGACCCACATCGGCCCCAGACCCGGGCCGAGGCTCAGGAGGCGCGTGCCGGGAGCACGCTCAGCGGGTCGTCCAGGACGGGCTGCCAGGCGAGTTCCGCCGCACCCACCAGGCTGTCGTGGTCGAGGGTGCAGGGCAGGATCGGCACCCCGCCGCTGCGTCCCCAGAGGCTGCGGTCCGCGACGACCGCGCGCAGCCGTTCGGGGTCGGCGTCGAGCAGTTCGCGGTGCAGTCCGCCGAGGATGATGCGGTCGGGGTTGAGGATGTTGACGAGGCCCGCGAGCCCGAGTCCGAGCCGGTCCACGATCTCCTCGGCGGCGGCTCGCACCGAAGGGTCGTCGTATTCCGTGCGGAGCAGGTCGACGGACTGCTGCAGCAGCGACACCTCGGGCCCGGCTGCGCGCCCCGCCGCGGTGAGGAAGGCAAGTGGGTCGGCCTCGACGTCGAGGCAGCCACGGCTGCCGCAGTGACAGGGGCGGCCCTCGGGGTTGACGGTGAGGTGGCCGACTTCCAGTGCCAGGCCGGAACTCCCCGTGTGCAGACGCCCGTCGAGGACCAGAGCGCCGCCGACACCGCGATGCCCGGTGGCCACGCAGAGGAGGTGCCGGGCGTCCCGACCGGCACCGTGCCGGTGCTCGGCGAGCGCCGCGAGGTTGACGTCGTTGCCGGTGAAGACCGGTCCCGCGATGCCCGCGGCACGGACGCGTTCGGCGAAGATGTCCCGTACCGGAGCGCCTGCGGACCAGGCCAGGTGCAGCGGGTTCAGGGCGGTACCTTCGGGCTCGGCCACCGCGGACGGCACGGCGAGCCCGGCTCCGACGCAGCGCCGTCCGCTGGCGCGGAGCAGTTCGGCTCCGGCCGCCACGACCTCGCCGAGCACTTGGGCCGGGTCGGCGGAGACGGTGACGCAGCCCGGTGCGGTGGCGACGATCGTGCCGCCGAGGCCGACGAGGGCGGCCCGGAACCCGTCCGCGTGCACCTGGGCGGCGAGCGCCACAGGGCCGTCACTGTCGACCGACAGGCGGTGTGAGGGGCGACCCTGGGATCCCGCCGCCTCGGGCCGGGAGTCGACCCGGATCAGCCCGAGCGCTTCGAGTTCCGCCGCCACGGCTCCCGCGGTGGCGCGGGTGACGCCGAGTTCGGCGGTGAGTACGGCGCGGGTGGGCGCCCGGCCGGTGTGCACCAGTTCCAGCGCGGGGCCGAGTACGTTGCGGCCTCTCTCCAGTCTCGTCCGCGTGGTCGTCACCTTGCCGCTCATGGGGGCGAGTCTCCCATGATCCCGCGAGGTTGTGCCGCGGGCCGCTCTCCCTCTACCCTGACTTTGTGCCGCTACTAAACAAACCCCGGACGGCCGCCCCGCGGAGCCCCGGCGAAGACCTCGCCCCCCACTCCCTGACCCGCCTCCGTATCGCCCTGACCCTCTTCTTCGCCCTCGACGGCTTCCTGTTCGCGGGCTGGGTGGTCCGTATCCCCGCGATCAAGGACCAGACCGGCGCCTCGGCGAGCACCCTGGGTCTGGCCCTGCTCGGGGTGTCCGCCGGAGCGGTGGTCACGATGACCCTCACCGGGCGCCTGTGCGGGCGTTTCGGCACACGGCTTGTGACGGTCCTCGCGGGGGCTCTCCTCTCACTGAGCATCGCCCTGCCCCCGCAGACGCACTCGGCACTCGCCCTCGGCCTGGTGCTGCTCCTGTTCGGCGCGGCATACGGCGGCATCAACGTGGCGATGAACAGTGCCGCCGTGGAACTGGTGGCGGCACTACGCCGCCCCGTGATGCCCGGCTTCCACGCCGCGTTCAGCCTCGGCGGCGTGGTCGGAGCGGGAGTCGGCGGGCTGGTCGCCGCCGGCCTCTCCCCCGCGATCCACCTTTTCGCACTCACCGTCGTCGGCCTGCTGGTCACGGCCGTGGCCGGACCGATGCTGCTGCGCCACCGCCTGCCCACCCCACCGGCCGGCACCACCGCTGCGGCCACGGAGACCACGGCGACAGGTGCGACGCCGACGACGAGCACGACCCCCACACCGTCACCCACGTCGAGCGGCGCTGCCCGCGGTCGCGGCCGTACCCGCCGACTCGTCGTGCTCTTCGGCGTGATCGCCATGTGCACGGCGTACGGGGAAGGCGCGCTGGCCGACTGGGGAGCGCTTCATCTGGAGCAGGACCTGCACGCGCATCCGGGCATCGCCGCAGCCGGATACTCGCTCTTCGCGCTCGCCATGACCGTTGGCCGACTGACCGGCACCACCCTGTTGGAGCGGCTCGGTCAGACCAGGGTGCTCGCCGCGGGCGGGGCGACCGCCGCCGCGGGCATGCTCATCGGCGCACTGGCGCCCACCGCCTGGCTCGCCCTCGCGGGCTTCGCCGTCACGGGGCTCGGCCTCGCGAACATCTTCCCGGTGGCCGTGGGACGCGCCGGGGCCCTGGCCGGACCTTCGGGTGTGGCAACCGCCTCCACGCTCGGCTACGGCGGGATGCTGCTCGGGCCGCCGGTGATCGGCTTTCTCGCCGACTGGTTCTCACTGCCGGTCGCGCTCACGACGGTGGCGGCACTCGCCGCCACGGCGGGCGTCATCGGATTCTCGGCACGCAGGGCCACGCCGGTCACGTGAACCCTGGATCCCCGTGACTCCTCTCCCCGTGAAGAATCCGGGGGGCTGCTCCTGTCGTGGCTGGGCCATGTCAGGAAGGACCAGCCCGGCCCTGATGGCGACGTTGAGTGCGCCGACTTGACCGGCGTCGGCGGTGTGTCCGCACTGGGTGCACTCGAACCTTGCTTGGGTGGTGCGGTTCTCGCCGGACACATGCCCGCAGGCGGGGCAGGTGCGGGAGGTGCTGCGGGGGTCCACGGGGATCACGCCACGACCGGCCCTTTGGTGTGAGCGGCCCTGCCTGTCGCCTGCGGCCCGCATACCGACCTCTGGCTCAGCTACGAAGCCGACAGGTCGGCGCGGACACGGCGAAGCGCGAACAGCGGATCCGGCGCGCGCGTGACCGTTCGGCCCACGACCACATGTGAGGCTCCGTCCGCGACTGCGGCCCGCGGGGTTCCGGGACGGGCATGCTCGGCAGCAGACTCGCCGGGCAAGGCAACTCCAGGGGTGACGATCAGGGCATCGCTCCCCAACATTGCGCGCAAGGCTGAGACTTCCTGCGGTGAGGCGATCACGCCGTGGCACCCGGCCCGCTTGGCCAGGCCGGCCAACCGGAGTACTTGGCCCTCGGTGGGGTCAGCGACGCCGATGTCGGCGAGGTCGGAGTCGGTCATGCTGGTGACGACGGTGAGCGCAAGGACGCGAAGGTCGGGATAGTCGCGAGCCGCATCGACTGCGGCGGCCATGATGCCCGTCCCGCCCATACTGTGCACAGTCACCATGGAGACGCCGAGTGCGCCTGCCGCGCGGACTGCACCGGCGACGGAGTTCGGGATCTCGAACAGTTTGAGGTCCAGGAACACCTCGTTGCCCTGGGCGACGAGGTGTTCCACGACCTGGGACCCGACCGCGGTGAGAAGCTCCAGGCCGACCTTGTAGAAGCGGCATTCGTCACCGAGTTGATCGACGACAGCCTGAGCCGCTGGGCGGTTGTCGCAGTCCAGCGCGACGATGATCTGACGGGTTGGGTCCATGGCGCCATTGTCATCTCGCGGCGTCCACCACTTCACACCGCCCCGTTCGGGTCGCAGCACTGGTTATCCGATGGGACGTTAAGGGCACGCTGGGGGATCGTTGAGGGCACACTGGCCCGATGGAGACCATGCAGACCGCGGGCTGGATCGAGGCAGTCGCGGTCGAGGGCCGCTCGCTCGCCGCCGCCGCCGGGAAGGCGGGCCCGGACTCGACCGTGCCGACCTGCCCCGGCTGGCAGATCAGGGACCTGCTACGACACACCGGCATGGTGCATCGCTGGGCCGCGGCGTTCGTGATCGAGGGCCACACCTCGTACCGCCCGGACGGAGGCGAGCCCGACCTCGACGGGGACATGCTGCTCGACTGGTTCAAGGAGGGCCACCAGCTGCTGGTGACGGCACTCGACACCGCACCCGCCGATCTGGCCTGCTGGACCTTCCTGCCCGCCCCCTCGCCGCTGGCCTTCTGGGCACGGCGCCAGGCCCACGAGACCACCGTGCACCGCGTGGACGCCGAGTCGGCGCTCGGCGCCCCCGCGACCGTACCGGCGGCGCTTGCCGCGGACGGTATCAGCGAGTTGCTGAACGGCTTCCATGCCCGCGCAGGAAGCCGGGTGCGTACGGACACTCCGCGGACCCTGCGCATACGGGCCACCGACACACACGACGTATGGACGGTGCGGCTGTCGGCACAGCCGCCCCTGGCGGAACACGGCGGTTCCGGTCCGGTGGACTGCGAGCTGAGCGGTCCCGTCGACCGTCTCTATCTGACGCTCTGGAACCGGCTGCCGCACTCGGCGGTGGAGGTGGCGGGCGACGCCGGACTGGCAGAGCTGTGGCGGGAGCGATCGGCGGTCACGTGGTCCTGACGCCCCGGCATGCTCCAGTGGCCCCTGACCGGCACGGTCAGGAGCCACCGGAAGTCATTCGCCCATGAGCGACTTCGCGTTCGCCGCCGATTCGCGGATGCGGACCGGACGGTCGGCCAGGACGGTGACCGCCGCGACATGGTCCGGGTCCGGCCGAAGATCGGCAATGCGCGCTCGGGCGGGCAGTCCGGAGTGCGTGGTGACGTCTAGTGCTGGCCGCCGGGCCCGAGGCGGACAGGGGTGAGCGTGGCCATGGGGACGCGCAGGGTCGATACGGACGCGGTCCGCCGGGCAGCCGGCCCAGCGGGCGACGAGGATCAGCAGAACGGCCGCGGTGGCGTGGGGTGCCCCGGCGGCATCCGGTCCGGCCCGTCGTCCTGTGCGACCACGGCGGCAGCCGCGCCGGGCTCGGCGCGGGAAGGCAGCGGCAGCCTGTTCGTCCGGTAGGGAACCGGCGTTCGTCTCCGAGACCGTCGGCACGACCGCCGCAGAGCCGACCCGGCCGTACCGCCGCCTCTTCCGGCCCTTGTGGTACCGAGCGCCGTAGTCGGTTGCCCAGGCGCCACGGCCTTGCGACCATGCGGCCATGGGCAGACGCACACAGGCACAGCGGGACGCGATCACTGTCGAGATCGGGTACGCGCTGATCAGTGCGTTCTTGGCGGCGGCACTGGCGGCCGGAGCCGTGGCGGGCCCGGCTCTCGCCCTGGATCTTCCGGACCCCGTGGCACGCGCACTCCTGACAGCGGGCGTCGTGCTCGGAACCGCGGTGTTCGTGGCCCGCGTCGTGCACGTGCTGTGGCGCTTCCCCCGCACGGGCAGCGACGCCGGTCAGGAAGGCCGACCTGGGAGCACAAACCCCGACTGATGGGCCGAGTCAGGCCCGCGCCTGGCGGGTTGAACACGCCAGGCGCGCTGCCTTTGCTGATCGCCGGGTAGCTGTCGTCGAGCCTCCAGGGTGCCGCCGCAGATGACGTGATCGAGATCGAGTGCCCCGAGGCGGTGCCCGGTAGCCTTGGGCCGAGGGGTGGGTGAGACGACCGTCGGTGAAGACTCTCATGCCCTGCCGTGATCCCGATGATGCCGAGCGGTGCGAAGTACCAGGGCACTGCACGGTAAGCGGCGCGTCCCGGAGCCGATACCGGAGACCGATCGGCACCTGGCCGGCTGTGGGACTCACGGTGGCCGTCCTCGTCGCCTCCAACCTGATCATGCACCGTTGGACTGGCCTGTTCGGCCTGGTGCCGGCTGTAGTGGTCAGCGTTCTGCTGCTCGGTGTGTTCCGCTCGGCTGGCGGTACCCGGGCTGACGTGGGCCTGGCACCCGGCACGCTGGCTCGCGGTGCCCGCTGGGCGCTGGCCTTGTTCGGCTTGGTCGGCGTCGTCTACCTGGCCGGGGCTCTGTTGCCGACCACCCGCGCCCTGTTCGAGCACCGACAGTACGACGGGATGAACGCGAGCGAGCTGCTGCTACGTGTTCTCGTGCTGGTCCCCGTGGGCACGGTCGTGGCGGAGGAGCTTGCCTTCCGCGGCGTGCTCTACGGCCTGGTCTGCCGGGCCCGGGGGGCGGTATGGGCGACCGCCGTATCGAGCCTGCTGTTCGGGCTGTGGCACGTACTGCCGTCACTGCACCTGGCGACCGCGAAACCCGCTCTCACCATGGTCTTCGGCGACTCTGCGGTCGGTGCCGCCCTGGCGGTTCTGTCGGCCGTGCTGTTTACGGCGGCAGCGGGCGTCCTGTTCTGCGAATTGCGGCGTCGCAGCGGCAGCCTGCTGGCTCCAATGGGCCTGCACTGGGCTGTCAACGCACTCGGCTACCTCGTCGGATTCCTGCTGCGCTGACCGCGCGACAGCTAAGACCCCGTGGCTGGGGGCCCAGTTTCCGGCCAGATGATGTCCCTCAGCCGGTCCAGATCCTGCGCCGTGAATCCGGCGGGCCGCATGACTGCGTTCCAGCCATCGACGTACGCGGCCTTGTACGTGTGGCCGTGGCCGTCCGGTACATCCGTGGCGAACGGCAGGTCGGCGGTGACCTGCCAGAAGGTCACGAGAGGCATCCAGACCATCGCTTCGAGCACATCTCCACCGGGCGCCTCACCGATCCAGTCGGGTTCGGAGAGCGCGAGCTGGGGGCTCCACCAGACGATCGGATCGGAAGGGTGCATGAGGTAGAGGACCCGTGTACCGCCCCACGGTTCGCCCGCCGGAGGCATTCCGGTGGCCGGGGCGTCGGTGAACCGTACGGTCCGCCCGTTCTTGTAGACGGGCTTGATCTCGGGACTCCCCGCGTCGCGCTGATCGCTGAACTCGCGGAACAGGGTGTTGAAGTTGGGCGGGCCCGCGAAGAGGGTGCCGGCGGTGCGGTTGCGCAGGTCGTACTCCCCGCTGAAGGCCGTCTCACCGCCGAACGACCCCAGGCTCTCACCTGCTACGAACAGCCGTGGCCGCTGGTCTGGCGGCAGCTTGGACCAGTTGTCGTAGACCGCGTCGAAGAGCTCGCGACCGGCTTCGCGCGCCTTGGACTGATCGACGAGATACGACAGCCACGAGGGCAGGTAGGAGTACTGCATCGCCACGGTGGCCGAGTTGCCGTTGCCGAGGTACTCGAACGAGTCCACTGCGGCGGGGTCGACCCAGCCGCTACCCGTCGTGGTCATCACGAGCAGGTTCTCGCGTTCGAAGCCGCCTGCCCGTTCGAGGTCCGCGACGGCTCGGGCCGCCCGGGTCTCCGCGTCGTCGGAGGTCGTCAGCCCGGCGTAGGCCCGGACGGGCTCCTGCGCCGCGCGGTGGGTGAACGCGCCGATGTCGCGGGCCGACGGTCCGCTGCCGATGAATGCACGGCCCTGCATGCCCAGCGATTCCCATGGCACGAGAGAACCTGGCCCGCCCGAACGCAGGGCGGACGTGGGCTGGTGCACGCCTTCCGGTGTCTGCGTGTCACGCAGCGAGAACGCCTCGTTGGCCGCGTTCACGAAGCTGCCCAGCAGCAGCCCGGTGAACGCGGACCATGCCTGAGCCGCTACCAGGTGCCAGC
>NZ_JBHXFA010000038.1:2596-9478 GCF_042724175.1 Streptomyces sp. NPDC127084 | reverse complement strand
CCCGCGCCCCCCCGCGCCCCCCCCCCCGCGCGGTCCGCGAGCCCCTCCCCGAGCGCCACCCGCCCCCCCCCCCCCCCCAGCGGTACAGGCTCCGGATCCCTCGCCCGCACAGCAGCAGGAGGTAGAAGATGAGAGCGGCCACGAACGGGCTGGCGACGGTGGTGAGGGCGTTGTAGTCGGTGACCTCCATGAGTTCGCGGATTTCGTGCTGCCAGTACTGTCCGAGCCCGAACGAGAGGCCGAACAGCATGATCGCGCTGACGAGCAGGACGAGCCATGACCTGCGGGAGGCGTTCCGTGCGTCCCTATCGGCGAAAGCGCGCCAGACATAGGCGCCGACCACACCCAGCCCGTACCCGATGGCCGCACTGATGCCGCAGATCAGTCCTTGGAGTATGCCTCCGCGGGGAAGCAGCGACGGGGTGAAGGACAGGCACGCCAGGACGAGCGCGCCCCAGCAACCGGGCAACGTGAGGTGCAGCAGGTGGTGGCGATTCCCGGAGTCGGGGGACTGCTCGGAGCGGGTCGGTGGAGATGGCTCGCCAGGCTCATCCCTTGCTTCCCGCGAGGCGCCGCCCTCGCCTCCGGCCGCGTCCGTACCGCCAGGCCGGTAAACCCGGCCGTCCTCCTTGCGCGATGCCGGCCCTTCCGATGGAGAACCTGGCGGATCCTGGCTCATTGCTCTCCTCCGGGACAATGGTCCCAAGGCCCGGCTGGTCGTGCATCCGGGGCTGGTCTCGCCTGGCGCCATGTGCGGCGTCTGGCGCTGACGATGGGGCGGGGCGCGGCAGGACACGGGGCCGCCTGAACGAAGTGACGGTCCGGCGGACATACGGTGTGCACGACGGGTGCGGCGACACCCGGGTCCCTTGTCCGATGGACCGGCACGGACCTGGAGGGCGGTCACTGCTCGTCGGCCGGCGGAGGAGCAGCGGTATCGAGTCCGGGCTGGGCGGGCTGTTCGACGGGGGCGACGGGCGTCCACTCCGCTCCGGTGCGCAGGCGGAATGCGGCGACCGCGGCCGACACTGTGGGGACGAAGTGTCGGGGGTCGATGGTGCGGGTGAGCTCATACCGTTCGATCTTGCGTCGCACAGGGTCCTTGAGCTCGGCGAATACGAGGTGTACGTGCTCTGCGTTGAGGGCTTCGTCGAGTTCCTCGAGAACGTCGGCGGCGGTGGTGTCCACGTCGGTCATGGGCTCCGCCGCGATCACGATCCAGCTCGGCCGCGGGTCCGCGTCGGCCAGTCGCAGGATCTCGTCGCGGAAGGTCTTGGCGTTGGCGAAGATGAGCGGAGCGTCGAACCGGTAGATCACCAGGCCCGGCAGTTGCTCGGCCTGCGGGTAGGAGCGGACGTCGTGGTAGCCCTCCAGGTCCTGCACCCGCCCCAGCACGGTGCTGTACGGCCACCAGGCGCGCCGGAACACGTTGAGGACGGACAACGCCACGGCGATCGCGATCCCTTCCAGGACGCCGAGCAGGGCCACGCCGGCGAAGGCAGCGATGCACAGCAGGAACTCCGTCCGGCGCTGCCGCCACAGCCGTACGGCCCCCGGGACGTCAGCCAGAGACAGTGACGCGGTGATGACCACGGCGGCGAGGGCCGGCTGGGGGAGATTACGGAACAGGCCCGGAGCCAGCACGAGCATGAGGACGATGAGCACCGCTCCGACGACCCCGGTGAGCTGACTCCTGGCCCCCGCGCGCTCGGCCACCGCCGTACGGGATCCGCTCGTGCTGACCGGGAAGCCCTGGAAGAGACCGGCCGCCAGGTTGGCCACACCGACCCCAGCCATCTCCTGGTTGCCGCGGACCTCCTGCCCTGTGCGGGCCGCGAAAGCCGACGCGTTGGAGATCGTGTCGGCAAGGGACACCAGGGCGATGCCCAGCGCACCGACAACCAGGAGCGGCAGGTCGGCGAGTCGTACATCGGGGATCGTGAACGGCGGGAAACCCTCGGGCAGTTCCCCGACCAGGCCGACACCGTGCTTGCCCAGGTCGAAGACAGCGGCCGCCGCGATCGCCAGTACCACCATCACGAGCACCGCGGGGACCTTCGGCAGGAAGCGCTGCAGCACCAGGATCAGCACGATCCCGCCGCCCCCGACCGCGGCGGCGGCCGGAACCGTCGCGCCGTCGGCGAGTTTCTGCACGAAGCCGACACACTCGCCGATCAGGTTGTCCGCCTCGACCTTGAAGCCGAACAGCTTGGGCAGTTGACCGATCAGAATGGTCAGGGCCAGGCCGTTCATATAGCCGATCATCGTCGGCTTGGAGATCAGATCGGCGATGAAACCGAGCTTCGCCACCGAGGCCAGGATCATGATGGCCGCCGCCATGAGCGCGAGCATCGACGCCAGCGCGACGGCCCGGCCGGGATCCCCGCCGGCCGCCACCAGGGGCAGTACGGTGGCGGCGATCATCGGCCCCAGCGAGGAATCCGGGCCCAGCACCAGGATCCGGGACGGCCCGCACACCGCGTATCCGAGCAGGCAGAGAATCGTCGTGTAAAGGCCGGTGATGGGCGGCAGGCCTGCCAACTCGGCGTATGCCATGCCCTGCGGCACGAGCAGTGTGGTCAGGACGACTCCCGCCACCAGGTCCTTCCCCAACCACTCACGCCGGTAGGACGACACCGCCCGGATCCCGGGAACAGCCCGGAATCGGGAGAGAATCCCGTGGCTGGTGTGCTGGGTGGTCACAGACCGTCCCTCCGCTCTGCCCCGCTGCTCCCGGTCCACGCGCACCAGTGTCGACGCATCAGGTTCCTCTCGACCGGCGGGCCAGCAGCTTGCCCAGTTCCCACAAGAGCAGAAGTGCGAAGGCGGCCAACAGCGCGCAGCCGAACTGCCGCGCGTTGGTCTCGGTCGTCCCGAGGATGCGTTGGAAGCCGTCCATCTGGGTCAGCAGCACCGAGAGTGTGAACTGGCCAGGGCGACCCAGTTCATCTGCTTGCTGTCGAACGTGGACGTCGTCAGCACAGATTCCGTCTCGCTGCGGCATTGAAACGCTGCCACGATCAGACACAGTGCGAAGGCAGTGAACGCGATCGACTGACCGGTCTCCATGCTGTCGAAGTGGGCCTGACCGAGCTTGATCAGTCCGAGCAGAATGACGGTGATCGCCAGCCCGCCGAGTCCGACCATAACCAGTACGGGCCGGGTGAGCACCGACTCCCCTCTCGGACACGGCCTGCGTTGCATGAGTCCGGGGCTCTCCCGGTCGAAGCCGAGCGCAAAGCCGAAGGAGGCGTTGACGACGAAGTGGATCCACAGCACCTGCGGCGGAGTGAAGAGCTCACCGGCAGCGATGTTGAAGACGGTGGCCCCGAGGAACGTCAGCACGAAGGTGACAGGTAGAAGCAGGACGAACCGGATGTACTTGGTGAGGTTGTCGTAGATCGCCCGACCCTGCTCCACGGCGTAGACGATGGTGGCGAAGTTGTCGTCGGAGAGGATCATGCGTCCGGCGTTCTTTGCCACGTCCGTGCCGCTGCCCATGGCGATGCCGATGTCGGCGGCGGGAAGGCATGCGCCGACTGGAGGAGTCCGCTCGTCGACCGTCATGGTCTCACCGATCCCATGTCCCACGATCTCCAGACCGCAGAACCACACATCCCGCCACAACCGCGACGGGACCCCCTCACCTCATTGTCTGCTCGCCAGGACAAGATCGCCCTCTGAGGCCGGGGCCGGGAAGCCACGAGAGAAGGGCGTCGGCACGCCGCCGGGCCGCTGACCGAGGGAACCCGCCATCGTTGTCCACGCGTAGCCGATGTACCGCCCGGCACCGAGCACCCCACAAGGGCGAGGTCACCAGCGGACGGGACGCCAGCGAGGGATACACACCGAGCAGGCAGCGCGAGCGGCTGACCGCCCGCGGACCCACGGCCATCGTCAGCAGGCCGACAGCCGAAGGCCGGCGTCACGGAGTGACAGGGGCTCCGTCGGATTCGGGCTCCCCAAGGGCGTCGCCCGCCGCGCCGGCGGCGCGGCCCTCGGAGCCCGTAGCCAGCGGATGTACGCGGTCCAGCGCCTCCAGCGCGCGCCGGGCCATGGGACGGGACCGCACGATACCGGCGAGCGAGGTCGATCCCCGTGTGATGTCGGCGAAGGCCTTCCAGGCGGGCCGGAAGCCGCTGATCACCGCGTGCAACAGGCCCGGACGCCGTTCGAAGACAGCGAGCATTCGCCGCCCGACGGCCATCTCCACGCCCAGTCCCGCCTTGATGGCGAAGGCGTAGTTCAGCGCCTGGCGCCTGGCGTCCACGCCGTCGTTCGCCTCCGCGAGCCGTACCGCCCACTCCCCCGCGAGCCGACCCGAGCGCAGGGCGAAGGAGATGCCCTCCCGGGTCCAGGGCTCCAGCAGGCCGGCCGCGTCACCGCACACCAGGACCCGGCCCCGTGACAGCGGTGAGTCGTCGGCGCGGCAGCGGGTGAGATGGCCGGACGAGACGGCCGGTTCGAAGCCGGACAACCCGAGCCGGGCGATGAAGTTCTCGAGATAGCGCTTGGTGGCCGCGCCATCGCCGCGGGCCGAGATAACCCCCACCGTCAGCACTTCGCCCTTGGGGAACACCCAGCCGTAACTCCCGGGCAGGGGGCCCCAGTCGATGAGCACCCGACCCGCCCAGTCCTCCGCGACGCTCGCCGGCACCGGGATCTCCGCCTCCAGGCCGAGGTCCACCTGCTCCATCTTGACGCCGACGTGTGCTCCTATCCGGCTGGCGCTGCCGTCCGCGCCGACGACGGCCCGGGCGAGGACCGTCTCGCCGTCCGCGAGCACAACCGCGACGGTGCGGCGGTCCGGTACGGCCGGACCGTGCTGCTCCACCCGGGACACCGTCACCCCGGTACGCAGTTCCGCTCCGGCCTTCTGCGCCTGCTCCACCAGACCGGCGTCGAACTCGGGGCGGTTGACAAGTCCGAAGAGCATCCGGCGTGAGCGGCGGGTGCGGCTGAGCTTTCCGTTCAGTGAGAACGTGACGGCGTGCACGCGGTCTTGGAGCGGCAGCTCGAAGCCGGGGGGCAGGGCGTCCCTGGACGGGCCGATGATGCCTCCGCCGCAGGTCTTGTAGCGGGGCAGGTCCGCCTTCTCCAGCAGGAGCACCCGCCGTCCGGCGACCGCGGCGGCATACGCGGCCGATGCCCCGGCCGGTCCGGCGCCGACCACGACGACGTCCCACACCGGGACCTCCCGGTCCGGCTCGCCCTGTCCGCTGATGGCGTCTGCGTTCTCGCTGCTCACGATGTGCTTCTGCTCCGATCCGAACCTATGGCCCAAGCTCTCCACGGCATCCTACGGGCGCGGCCGGGCACCCCCGCTGTGGGAGGATCGGCCGTACCTGCGCAGTACATCCATCGAGGACAACGTCGCACCCACGAGGAGCGTGCCCATGCCCGAGAATCCGATCGCCGAGACCGTCGCGGCCCTGATGCCCCGCGCCAGGGCGGAGCTGGCGGAGCTCGTCGCGTTCCAGTCGGTGGCGGACCCGGCAGTGGCGCCCCGGAGCGAGTGCGAGGCAGCCGCGGGCTGGGTGGCCGACGCGCTGAGGGCGGAAGGCTTCCAGGATGTGGAGCTGCTCGACACCCCTGACGGCACACAGTCGGTATACGGCCTGCTGCCCGGCCCGGAGGGTGCGCCCACGGTGCTGCTGTACGCGCACTACGACGTGCAGCCGGCGCTGGACGAGTCGGCGTGGGTGTCACCGCCGTTCGAGCTGACAGAACGCGACGGCCGCTGGTACGGGCGCGGCGCCGCCGACTGCAAGGGCGGCTTCATCATGCATCTGCTGGCCCTGCGGGCGCTCAAGGCCGACGGCGGCATACCCGTTTCGGTCAAGGTGATCGCCGAGGGCTCTGAGGAGCAGGGCACGGGCGGTCTCGAGCGTTACGCCGAGGCGCACCCGGAACTGCTGCGCGCGGATGCGATCGTCATCGGCGACACGGGCAACTTCCGCGTCGGCCTGCCGACCGTGACCGCGACGCTGCGCGGGATGACGATGGTCCGCGTCCGGATCGACACCCTTGAGGGCAATCTGCACTCGGGCCAGTTCGGTGGTGCGGCACCGGACGCCCTGGCGGCACTGATCCGGGTGCTGGACTCACTGCGCGCCGAGGACGGTTCGACGGTCATCGACGGGCTCGCTTGCGACGCGTCCTGGGACGGCATCCAGTACCCGGTGGCGGACTTCCGCAAGGACGCGAAGGTCCTGGACGGAGTCGGCCTGATCGGCGACGGTACCGTCGCCGACCGTATCTGGGCCCGTCCGGCCGTCACGGTGATCGGCATCGACTGCCCGCCGGTGGCCGGTGCGACCCCGTCGGTACCTGCGAGCGCCCGGGCGCAGATCAGCCTGCGGGTACCGCCGGGCCAGGACGCGGTTGAGGCGACGAAGCTGCTGTTCGCGCACATCGAGAAGCACACGCCGTGGAACGCCCGGGTGAGCATCGAGCAGGTGGGGCAGGGCCAGCCGTTCCGCGCGGATGTGGGCAGCCCGGCGTACACGTCGATGGCCGATGCGATGCGGGTCGCCTACCCGGGCGAGGAGATGCAGTCGGCGGGGATGGGCGGCTCCATTCCGCTGTGCAACACGCTCGCCGCGCTCTACCCGGAGGCGGAGATCCTGCTGATCGGCCTGAGCGAGCCGGAGGCGCAGATCCACGCGGTCAACGAGAGCGTGTCACCTGAGGAGTTGGAGCGGCTGTCAGTGGCCGAGGCGCATTTCCTGGTGAACTACGCGCGTTCGAAGCAGGCGTAGACGGGGTCCTGGGGCCGGCCCCCCGCCGCGCGGGGGGGGCGGCCGGGGCGCGGGCGCCCCCCGGCGGCCCCCGCCGGGCCCCCCCCCGCCCGGCGGCAGGCGCTGGAGCTCTATGTACGGG
>NZ_JBHXFA010000038.1:0-2586 GCF_042724175.1 Streptomyces sp. NPDC127084 | reverse complement strand
CCCAGGCCCGGACAGGGCCTGGGCGAGACCGCGGAGCCCGCTTCCGGACGGCGCGGTCAGCGCGGTTACGCGAATGGCGAAGATCGCTCCGGGCGTAGTTCGATGCGTCGGACGTATGTGCCCGTCTACGTTCGGCATATGGATGTCATCGAGGTGGTTCCCCGACTGCACATGCTGCGCTTCCCGATCGGCCAGGCTTATCTCTGGCGCGACGGTGAGGAGTTGACTCTCATCGACGCGGGGTACGCGGACGCGGCCGACGAGATCGAGGAAGCGGTACGAGGGCTCGGTGCCGACCCATCGGCGATCAGCAGGATCGTGCTCACCCATTGCCATCGCGACCATGTGGGCGCGGCCGGGGAGCTCGCGGATCGACACGGGGCGCAGGTGCTGGCGCACGCCCTGGACGCCCCGGTGATCCGCGGTGAGGTCCCGGTGCCGGAACCTGTGCTGCTCGACTGGGAGGTCCCGCTCTACGAGCACGGGCTGACGGTGCCGAAGGCACCGCCGACACGGGTGCACCGCGTGCTCGTGGACGGGGAGGACATCGGGTTCGGCGGTGGGGCCCGGGTGGTGCACGTCCCGGGCCACACCGATGGCTCGATCGCCGTGCATCTGCCACGCCACGGTGTGCTGTTCACCGGCGACGCGGTCGCGGGCGTGGGTCGGGTGATGCTGGGCGTGTTCAATGTGGACCGCGAGGCGGCCTGGAAGTCGATGCGCCGGTTGTCCGGTCTCAAGCCGTCCGTCCTGTGCTTCGGGCACGGGGATCCGGTGACCGTGGACGCCGCGGAGCTGCTGAGTGAGGCAGCCGGGCAGGCGCACGCGGACCGCTGACCGTGCGCCCCGGCTCCGTCTATCCGATGGGGGTCCCGCCCTCCAGGGCGATCACCTCGCCGCGCTCACGGGCTCGCAGGGCCCAGCGCAGCCGCTCGTAGCGGTGCGGCGGAAGCAGCGACGATGCCTCCTCCTCGGACACGAACCGCCAGGCCCGCAGCTCGTCGCCGGGCAGCCGGATGCCGGCGGCGGCTCCGGCGTCGAGCCGGCCGCCGTCGAAGAGCATCCGCATGCCGCCGTAGCCGGGCGGCCGTGGCTGCTCCCAGTCGACGACCAGCAGCCGGGGCATGGTGTCGAGGTGTATGCCGATCTCCTCGGCCACCTCCCGCACCCCCGCACGGGCCGGGGACTCGCCCGGCTCCACCACCCCGCCGGGGAACTCCCAGGCCGGCTTGTAGGTGGGGTCTACGAGGAGCACCCGGTCGTCGGAGTCGAAGAGCAGCACCCCGGCTGCCACGGTCTCCGCGGTCGGCTCCGGTGTCTGCACGATGTCGCAGGCTCCTGAGGAGCTGTTGAGTACGGCTTCGGCGATGGCCTCGGCCGTTTCCCGGGGCGTCAGATACGAGGTGTCGATGACATGGGCGTCGTCCCTGAGCCAGCCGAGCGCCTGTTGGTAGGGCTCGATGTGGTCGTAGGCCCACTGCCGTACGCGCTCCCCGGCACCGGGGACGTCCGGCTCCTCACGTGCGGCGATCCGGGCCCGCAGGATCGTTTCCTCCGGGGCGAGCAGGACATGGCGCACGGGTATGTGGCGAGCGGCGAGACCGCCGAAGACCTCGTCCCGGTACTCCTGGCGCAGCAGCGTCATGGGGACCACCAGGACCCCGCCGCCCACCTCGCTGAGCAGCGCGGACGCCGCGTCCACGACCAGCCGCCGCCAGATCGGCAGGTCCTGGTAGTCGGTCACCTCTTCCAGGCGTTTGCGCGGCAGGAGATGCCGCAACGCCCCACCGATCACCTCGGGGTCGTACAACGTGCTGTTCGGGATCAGATCGATCAGTTCGCGAGCAGCGGTGGTCTTGCCCGCGCTGAACGTACCGTTGATCCAGACGATCACGCTTGCCCCCTCTTTCCGTAGCCCCCAGTGGACTTTCGGCTACACCCTGCCATGAAACCCGCGCGTGAGCGGAGGGGCGGGGGGGGCGGGTTCCGGTCCGAATCGGCCCCGGACACGGTCTCACCACGCAAGCGCGAGTCGCCCGGCGCGAAGGTCACCGCCGTGCCGAGCGCCTCATCGACTCCGGCCCGGGGAAGGCCTCTTGGCAGTCGCGCTGGCCGCGCACCGACCGAGGCGGCGCCGCCTGCCGCCCCGCCGAAACGGCCACCGCCGTCGCAGCGTGCATCAGTCCCCGGCGTGGCCGCCGTCGCGCGGGCCGATGGCCGACCGGGCTGCGGCTGCCGCTCCCAGGAGACCCGCATCCGTCCCGGTGCGCGCCGGGGCCACCACGAGGTTCCGGGTGAACGAGAGCGCGGCGTAGTCGTGGAGTGCCTTGCGCAGGGGGACGAACAGCACGTCTCCGGCGCCCGCGACTCCCCCGCCGATGACGGCGATACGGATCTCGACAAGCGCCGCGACCCCCGCGATCGCGGCGGCCAGCGCCTGGGCGGCGCGTTCGAAGGAGGCTGCGGCGATCGGATCGCCCGCCGTCGCGGGCGCCGCGCCCCCCCCCGCCCCCCTGTGCACCGCCCCGGCGGGGGGCCCCCCCCTTTTGTTGGCGCGGGGCGGCGTAATTTGTCACCGCGCCGAAC
>NZ_JBHXFA010000037.1:43535-51785 GCF_042724175.1 Streptomyces sp. NPDC127084 | reverse complement strand
GTGGCGGTGACACCGGACGGCGCCTTCGTCTATGTCACCAACGGCGGCGACGACACCGTGTCGGTGATCGCCACGGCGACGAACACGGTCGTGGCCACGGTCGGCGTCGGCAACGGCCCGTTCCTGGTGGCGGTGACACCGGACGGCGCCTTCGTCTATGTCACCAACGGCGGCGACGACACCGTGTCGGTGATCGCCACGGCGACGAACACGGTGGTGGACACGGTCGGCGTCGGCAACTTCCCGATCGGGGTGGCGGTCGCGGTTGTGCCCCAGCAGGTGGCGCCCGCGTTGCGGCTGACGAAGCTCACCGCCGACGGGCCGTTCGTCCAGGGCGGGCAGGGCACCTACACCCTCACCGTCACTGACACCGGCGACGGGCCCACCGACGGTTCCACGGTCACCGTCACCGACACCCTCCCCGCAGGCCTGACCCCGGTCAGCTTCACGGGTACCGGCTGGACCTGCACCCTCACCCCCCTGACCTGCACCCGCGAAGACGTCCTCGACGCGGGTGAGAGCTACCCACCCCTCACGCTCACGGTGAACATCGCCGAGGACGCGCCGAAGGAGGTCACCAACACCGCCACCGTCACCGGCGGCGGCACCACCGCCATCAGTACGGCCACGAACACCACCACCGTCAGCAGCAAGCAGCAACCCAAGCCCAAGCCTCCGCACCACGACCGTCCCGGCTACGGCAAGCCGGGGAAGCCGGGCAAGCCGGGCAAGCCGGGCAAGCCGGGCAAGCCGGGGTACGGCAACCCTGGCCACGGTCAGCGTCCCGGGCCTCGTGTCGTGTGACGACACGCCGGGTATGGCGTACGCCCCGACCCATGGTCGGGGCGTACGTCTGTCTGCGACATCCCGAGTGCTCGGGTCAGAGCCTGGAGAGCTCGTCCACCAGATCGTCCAGACCCAGCGAACCCTGGGACAGGGCCGCCATGTGCCAGGCCTTGGCGTCGAACTCCGCACCCCGTTCGGCCCGTGCCGCTCGGGCGTTCTCGCGGCCCTGGAGCCACGCGCGCTCGCCGAGTTTGTAGCCGATGGCCTGGCCCGGTACGGAGAGGTAGCGGGTCAGCTCGCTCTCCACGTACTCCGCTGGATGGCCCGTGTTGAGGCCGAAGAACTCCTGGGCCAGGGCCGGTGTCCAGGGCTCACCGGGGTGGAAGGGGGAGTCGGCCGGGATGTCGAGTCCCAGGTGCATACCGATGTCGATGATCACTCGGCAGGCCCGCATCATCTGCGCGTTCAGATAGCCGAGCCGGCGCTCCGGGTCGCCCAGGAAGCCCAGTTCGTCCATGAGCCGCTCCGCGTACAGGGCCCACCCCTCGCAGTTCGCGCTGACCGCGCCGACAGTGGCCTGGTAGCGCGAGAGCTGGTCGGCGACGTGCGCCCACTGGGCGAGCTGGAGGTGGTGTCCGGGTACGCCCTCGTGGTACCACGTCGACACCAGGTCGTAGACCGGGAAGCGCGTCTCGCCCCGTGTCGGCAGCCAGGTCTGGCCGGGGCGCGAGAAGTCCTCCGACGGGCCGGTGTAGTACGGGGCCGCCGCGCTGCCCACCGGGGCGATACGGGACTCCACCTTCCGTACCCGTTCGGCCAGCTCGAAGTGGGTGCCGTCGAGTGCCTCGACCGCCTCGTCCATCAGCTTCTGGAGCCACACCCGGACCTCTTCGACGCCCTCGATGTGCGTACCGTGCTCTTCGAGGTGGGCGATGGCGTCGCCGGGTTCGGCGCCGGGCAGGATCTTGTCGGCCTCGGCCCGCATCTCACCGAGCAGCCGGTGGTACTCGGACCAGCCGTATGCATACGCCTCGTCCGGATCCAGGTCGGTCCCCAGGAAGTAGCGGCTCCAGCGGGTGTACCGCTCGCGGCCCACCGTGTCGGGGGCCGCCGCGATGGCGGGGGCGTAGACATCGCGCATCCAGTCGTGCAGGTCGATGAACGCCGCCGCGGCCGTTCGGGCGGCGTCGTCCAGTTCGGCGCGCAGATCGTCCGGGCCGGCCGATACGAAATCCTCGAACCAACTGCGCCCGCCGTCAGCCGGCGGCTCCGCGCAACCGGACCACTTCGCCAACTGCTTGATCACCTCGGCGGTGGCGCGCGGTCCGGCCGGCAGCCCGCGTTCGAGGCCGAGGGCCAGTGCGGACCGGTATCCGTCGAGTGCCTCCGGCACCGCCCGCAACCGCTCGGCCACCGCCGCCCAGTCGGCCTTCGACTCGGTCGCCATCACCGTGAAGACGCCGCGCACCGAGTGGATCGGGGAGCGCAGATTGCTGACCGCGCGCAGCCCCTCGCCGGCCTCGTGTACGGCCAGCGCGGCCGCGAGCCGCTCCCGGAGCAGCCGGGCGCAGCGCCGTTCCTGGTCGGCGTCGGCCCCGGGGTGCGTCTCAGCCAGATCGAGCCGGGCCAGCGTCGCCCGGGCGAGCGCCGCGACGGCCTCCTGGCCTGCCGGGGAGAAGTCGGGGAGACGGCCCGCGCTCTCCGGGACCCCCAGGTAGGTTCCGATGACCGGGTCGAGATCGATGAGGGCGTCGACATAGGCGTCTGCGATCTGGCGGGGCAGTGCGCTGCTCGGTGTCTCTGGCATGCGGTCATCCTGATACGCCCCGGGCTGCGCCGTCATCATCGTTCGATCTCAGTCGGCTGACAAACGAGCCTGCCCCCAGACCACTCTCAGGCGTCGGGACCGGGTGGCAGCAGCGGTCCGCAGTCCCACTGCTGGAAGATCAACCGGGTTTCCACCCGGGCCACTTCGGGACGCGAGGTGAACTCGTCCAGCACGAGTCGCTGGAGATCGGCCGTGTCAGCAACGGCCACATGCACCAGATAGTCGTCCGGGCCCGTCAGATGGAACAGCGCGCGCGACTCGGGCAGCGCCCGAATCCGGTCGACGAAAGGACCGATCAGTTCGCGCCGGTGCGGGCGTACCTGAACGGAGAGCAGCGCTTCAAGCCCGCGGCCGAGTTTGGCTGGATCGATTCGGAGCTGGTGGCCGAGGATAACTCCGCTGCGCCTCAACCGGGCCACTCGGTCCAGACAGGTCGAGGGTGCGACACCCACTTCGGCGGCCACCTCCCGGTAGGTGGTCCGGGCGTCGTTCTGGAGAACGCGCAGTATGTGTAGATCGACCGTGTCCAGTACGACGGATTCACCCATGGCCCGAACGTAACACGGAGTGAGCGCGCTACTCGCCGGTAATTGTTCACAGTTCGCGCATGGACCACGTTGCCTCGAACGTCCCCACCCCGGGCATCCGAGCCCTCGCCACCGAAGCCGTGCACGCCGGCCGCGAAGACCTCGTGTCGCTCGGTCTGCACGCCGCACCCATCGATCTCTCCACCACCTACCCCTCGCATGACGTGGCGGAGGAGGCGGCACGGATCGACGCCTTCGCGTCGACCGGCGTCCGGCTCGACGGACCGCCCGTCTACGCCCGGCTCGACAACCCCACCACGGCCCGCTTCGAGACGGCTCTCGCCCGGCTCGAAGGCGCGGCGGACGCGGTGGCCTTCGCCAGCGGAATGGCGGCGCTGACCGCCGTACTGCTGGTCAGGGCCTCGATGGGGCTGCGCCACGTGGTCGCCGTCCGGCCGCTGTACGGATGCAGCGACCACCTGCTCGACGGCGGACTGCTCGGCACCGAGGTCACCTGGACCGACCCGGCCGGCGTCGCCGCGGCGATCAGGCCGGACACCGGGCTGGTCATGGTCGAGACCCCCGCCAACCCGACGCTCTCGGAGACCGACATCAGGGCGCTCGCGCACGCCTGCGGTTCGGTGCCGCTGCTGGTCGACAACACCTTCGCCACCCCGGTGCTCCAGCGTCCCGTGGAGCAGGGCGCCCGGATCGTGCTGCACAGTGCGACCAAGTACCTCGGCGGCCACGGTGATGTGATGGGTGGTGTCGTCGCCTGTGACGCGGAGTTCGCCGCCGCGCTGCGCCAGGTGCGGTTCGCCACCGGAGGTGTGCTCCACCCGATGGCGGGCTACCTCCTGCTGAGGGGGCTCTCCACCCTTCCGGTACGCGTCCGGGCGGCATCGGTGACCGCCGCCGAGCTGGCCAGGCGGCTCGCCGGCGACCCGCGTGTGTCGCACGTGCACTACCCGGCGGTGGGCGGCGCCATGGTCTCCTTCGAGGTCCACGGAGATCCGCGCGAGGTGATCGCCGGTGTCCGGCTGATCACACCCGCGGTGAGCCTCGGCAGCGTCGACACCCTGATCCAGCACCCGGCCTCCATCAGCCACCGCATCGTGGCCGAGGGAGACCGGCGTGCCGCGGGTGTCAGCGACCGGCTGCTGCGGATGTCGGTCGGACTCGAGGACGTGGACGACCTCTGGGCCGACCTCTGTGAGGCGCTGGGCGCTATCCCCGAGCGGTCCGGCCGTGCGGGAGCGGTGTCCGCTGCTCATGCCCCGGCAGCGGAGCCGCAGTCAGCAGTGCGCTGATCACCAGGGTGCCCTCCTCGACCTGGTAGTCGAGCGGGAGGCCGAGACCGCGCATGGCGGCGACCATGCCGGTGTTGGACGCCTGGGTCACGGCGTACACGCTCTCGCACCCCGCGTCGCCGGCCATCGCGACCAGACGACTGAGCAGCTCGGAGCCGATGCCCCGATGCTGCCAGTCGTCCTCCACGAGGAGGGCCACTTCGGTCTCATCTCCGTCCCAGAGCAGATGGCCGAGGGCGACAAGCCGTCCGGACGCCGTCTCGACGGCGAGGCTGCGGCCGAAACTCGGGCTGAGCAGATGGTTCAGATAGCGGTCCGCGTCACCGACCGGACCGTGGTAGCGCAGCGCCAGCGTGCGCGCGGAGCAGCGGTCGTGCATCGCACGGGCCGCGGGTACATCGCCGCGGTCGGCACGGCGCACGGTGATCTCGCCCGCCTCGGGCAGCGTCAGCACATCCTTGCCGCGCGGAACGCGCGGGCCGAGCCGGGCGTCGAGCTCCACGAGGGCGCGGGCACGGGCGAACTCGGTGGGAGTGAACGGCAGATACGGCCGCTCCACCGTGATCGTGCCGCCGTTCGGATCACGCAGCCGCAGCACGGTGTCTTCCAACACGCCTTCGACGGGAACGGGTTCGCCGGCCGGACGACCCCCGAGCGTGACCGCGGGCTGTGCGTGGATGGTGCACCGGCCGAGCAACTGGCGGAGCGCGAGCGGGAGTTCTGCGGCATCGAGAGCTGTGCGGGTGGCGAGGCCCAGCAGCCGGGTGGGGATGTCCACCAGGTCGTGGGCGTCGGCGCGCTCGATCCAGGTGCTGCTGCCGCCGGCGGCCGACACCTCGCGGATGAGCCGCACGGAGGGCAGCTCGGCCGGGGCCCGCAGCAGGAACTCATCGGCCGTGCCGTCGGCCAGGGGATGGGTCTGGAGCGTGAGGATGTCCACCTGGTGGCGGGCCAGCGCCGTGCACAGCGCGGCGAGGCTGCCCGGCCGGTCCCGCACCGTGGTCCGCATCCGCCACAGCACGGTCTCGCGCGTATCGCCGTGGTGGCCCGGCTCATCGGCGCCACCCGTGGCGTGGGCCGCTCCGGCCCGTACGGTCCCGGCTTCCGTCGCTCCGGGACCGCTGGTATCCGCGATCGGGGGCGCATGGCTGTGGCGGCGCGCCCACCAGATGTGGAACACGGCCGTGGCGGTGAGCGCTACAGCCGAGATGATCAGCAGCCGTGGGCCGCCGGGGCTGTGGGCGACCGTGTTCGCGACAGCGTCGGCCACGGCGACGGCGGTGAAGAGCGCGGCCAGTTCGACAAGGTCCCGCCGCCAGTGGTGCCGGCGGCGGGAACGCTTCGAGGAGTCGATATCAGTCATGCCACCACTGTGGCGGAGCGTTGTTGCGCGATCACGAACGATGTGTGACTGACTGGTTAAGCATAAATTTGGCCGCTTAGCGGATGTTCTGGACGGTTATGTGTGTGCAGTGAACAATCGCGGGTCACTCCCGCACGCCCGCCAGTTCCGCGGTCCGTCCCCCTCGCAGGGCGAGCCGCGCGGGGATCACGGACGAGACCACGGCCAGCACCGCACAGGTGGCCACGACCGTGCCGATGACGGACCAGGGCAGCTCTACCGTCGTCCGCACCGACAGCAGACCCAACGCGCCCCACATGCCCGCCAGATTGAGCCCGGCGACCGCGAGCCCGAGCAGCGCCCCCACCGCGACCACCATCAGCGCCTCGGCGCCCACCAGCCGCAGCACCTGCCATCCGGTGGCTCCGGCGAGGCGCAGTACGGCCAGCTCGCGCACCCGGTCGGAGGTCGCCATGACCATGGTGTTGGCCAGGGAGATGCCCGTGTAGAGCAGGGCGATGCCGAGGACCAGCACGAGGCCGACCCTGGTGGTGCGGTTGGTGTCCGGGTAAGTGGCTTGCACCCACTCGTCCTTGGCGCGTACCTGCCCGCCGGTTTCACGCACCGCCTCGCGCAGCCCCCTCGCCACAGCGCTCGTGTCGGCACCGGGCGCGACGGCGACGTCGACCCGGTCCACGCTCGCCCCCGGGGCGTTGCGGGGAGTGACGTACACGCCGTTGTTTCCGGTGCCGACGTGCATCACCGCGGCGACCCGCAGTGTCGTCGGAGTGCCGTCCCCGAGCCACACCCGCACACGCTGTCCCACCGTGTGCCGCTGCCACTCCTCGTTGACGATGATCGAATCGTCATCCAGATCGCTCACCTTTCCCTCGGCGAGCGGCAGACGGACGGTCGCCGCGAGCAGGCTGGGATCGGCGGCACGGGCCACGGACTTGACGAGTGCCGCACCGTCCTCGAGGACGTGTACGGCACTGGGGGAGGTCGCCGACACCACGGCTCCCGGAACCTCGCGGAGTCTGGTCACTGTCGCCGCGTCGAAACCCGCATCGCCCGCCGGGGTGACCACGAACGCGGCGGCCGTCTGCTCGCGCGTCTCGGCAGCCTTCGCCTCGTTCAGTGTGGCGGTGGCGCCCAGCAGCGATCCCGCGAGTGCCACGGTGACCAGGACGGGTGCCGCGACCGCCGCGGTGCGCCGCACCCCGGCAGACGCGCTCTCGCGCACCAGCAGACCCCCGGCACCCGGCAGCCGGGCCGGCAACCAGGCCAGCACGCGGGCCAACGGGCGTACCACGACCGGTGCGAGCAGTGCGAAAGCGGTGATCAGCAGCATCGGCCGGCTCACATAGGTCTTGCGGTGCAGCAGCTCGCTCGGCTCGCCGGCCAGCGTCAGGCACAGTGTGACCACCGCCGTCAGCAGCAGCGCCGTGCCGCACAGCCACCGGCCCCACGTCATCGTCCTGCTGTCCACCGATGCCTCGCTCAACGCCTGGATGGGGGCGGTCCGTCCTGCCCGCCACGAGGCGCCCGCCGCGCCGCACAGGGCGACGAGCAGCCCGGTCCAGAAGGCCGTCTGGTATGGCCAGGTGTGATCGCCGATCGCGAACCAGTCAGGCGCGAGACCCTCGGAGACCACCCGGTCCGCGAGCATCGGCGCGCCGTGGGAACCGAGCAGGCAGCCGGCGGTGGAGGCGAGCACCCCCACCACGAGCGCTTCGGCGACCACCATGCGGCGAATCTGCCCAGGGGTGGCCCCGGCGGTGCGCAGCAGACCGAACTCCCGGCGCCGTTGGACGACGGCGAACGCGAAGGTCGATGCCACGACGAACACCGACACAAAGGCGGTGACACCGCCGGCCGTGCCGAACATGGCGTTCATGGCGGTGATCGCCTTGTCGTCGCGGTCAGGATCGGCGTCGGCGTAGCGACGCGCGTCACCCGTCAGTACCCGGACGCCCGCGCTGCCGCGCACGGCCTCGCGTACCGCTGCCGGATCGGCGTTCACAGCCAACTGCACGCTGACCGGTGACAGTTGCGCGGCGCGCTCGTCAGAGTAGAAGACGGCGTTCTCGAATCCCCGGTCGGCGACGGTTCCGACGATCCGCACAACGCCGCGGTCGGTACGGACGCGCTCGCCAGGCTTCGCCCAGTCGCCGCTGACCACGACCTCGTCAGCGGCCTGGGGCGCACGTCCCGCGGTGAACTCGTAGGACGCGAAGGCGGCGGTCGACCAGGGATGGCCCACCAGATCCACGGGCCCGTCCGGGGAGCCCACGGCGAACGCCCGGTCCTCGACCACCGTGCCGAGCCCCCCGAGCCTCGCGACGGTCGGCGCGGGCACGGCGCGCGGGTGCGCCAGCTTCTGGGTGCGGACCCCGGCCGGGGGGCGCCCCCCGCGGGCGGGCCGCCCCCTGACGCCCACCGCGGCCGGGGGGGACC
>NZ_JBHXFA010000037.1:38457-43525 GCF_042724175.1 Streptomyces sp. NPDC127084 | reverse complement strand
CGCGCCGGGGCGGGCGGGGCGCGCCGGGGGGCGGCCGCCCCCGGCCCCCCCCCCCCCCACGCTCAGGGCGTCCGCACCCTTGACGACGACCGGCGCGGCGGCGAACCGCTCGGGCACTCGAACCGGCGCGTCCAGCGACGAGGCGAGAGCCAGCCCCATGACGGCGAGCAGCGCGACGCCGAGCGAGAGTGCGACGAAACTGCCGACGAAGGTGACCCAGCGGGCGCGAAGGGTGCCCAGGGCGACGCTCAGCACGACGCGACCTCCATCCTGGCCATGCGCGCGGCGATGCCATCGGCGCTCGCCCCGACCAGTTCGCCGTCGACCCGACCGTCCACGAGAAACACCACGCGGTCCGCCCGGGAGGCCGCCACCGGGTCATGGGTGACCATGATGATCGTCTGGCCCTCGCGGTCGACCATGCCCCGCAGCAGCCCCAGCACCTCGCGGCTGGTCCGCGAATCCAGGGCACCCGTCGGCTCGTCGCCGAAAAGCACATCGGGGCGGGTGATCAGGGCGCGGGCCAGGGCGACGCGCTGCTGCTGGCCGCCGGACAGCTCCGACGGGCGGTGCCGCGCCCGGTCGCCCAGACCGACCTGACCCAGCACCTCGCGTACCAGCGCCCTGGACGGACGGCGGCCTGCGAGGCGCAAGGGCAGCGCCACGTTCTGCTCCGCGGTCAGGGACGGCACCAGGTTGAACGCCTGGAAGACGAAGCCGATGCGCTCCCGGCGCAGCAGGGTCAGCCCGGTCTCGCTCAGCCCCGTCAGCTCGGTCCCGCCCACGGTGACCGTGCCGGAGGTGGGACGGTCGAGCCCCGCCGCGCACTGGAGCAGGGTCGACTTGCCCGAGCCGGAAGGGCCCATGACCGCGGTGAAGGTGCCCTCGGCGAAGGAGAGCGAGACCCGGTCGAGCGCCGTCACGGCGCTCTCGCCCGCCCCGTACCGTCTGCTGACGGAGCACAACCTGATCGCGTCACTGGTCATCTGTCCCGATGCCCCCATGTCCCGGAATATGTCCCGGATCGCCCGGCGCCGGACCTTCCGGCGCCGCCGACTCCACGTAACCCCTGGCGGACACCTCCGCGCAGTGCGGCTGAAACGAGACTTGGGGTAGGGCCAGGCATACCCCCGGTCCTCCCACCGGACCGATGGCGCCACTCCGGGGTGCCTTCTACGGTGGCCCCCATGCACGCTCGGAATGTGTGGCAGGCCATGACCCGCCCCGGCTTCCTGCTGTCGCCATGGCCATGGCGCGCGGTCGCGTACCTGCTCACCGGCTCGGTGACCGGTGCCGTGGTGTTGGTGGGCATCGTGACCACGGCGGTCGCAGGGAGCGTGCTCGCCGTCATCCTGGTGGGATTACCGCTGCTGCTCCTCACTCTTCTCGCCGGTATCCCCGTGGCCTGGGTCGAACGGCGCAGACTGCGCCTGGTCGAACTGGACCCCGCTCCCGGCGGGCACGACACCCCCGCCGTACCGGGGCTGCGGGGCTGGCTGGGGACTCGGTTGCGGGAGCGCGCGACCTGGCGGGAGCTCGGGTACACCCTGCTGTTCGCGGGCCTGCTGTGGCCGGTCGACGCCCTCGCGGTCACGGTCGCGCTGCTCTGCCCGCTGTCCGTGGTCGCGGCTCCGCTGCTGATGGCGACAGCCGGCGACGGTCAGGAGACGAAGGTGCTCAAGCTGTGGACGGTCACCACCTGGCCGGGCGCCTTCGGTGCCGCGCTGCTCGGGCTCGTGCTCATGGCTCTCTGCGCCTACGTCCTCGGGGCCGCAGCCGGGGCCAGAGCCGCACTGACCCGGCTGCTGATCGCCCCGCGCGACGGCGAACTGAGCGCCAGGGTGGTCGAACTGACCCGCTCCCGGGTGCGGTTGGTGGACGCCTTCGAGACCGAACGGCGCCGAATCGAGCGTGATCTGCACGACGGTGCCCAACAGCGCCTCGTCGCCCTGTCGATGACGCTCGGACTGGCCCGGTTGGACGCACCTCCGGGCCCGCTGCACGACCAACTCGCCAAGGCACACGTCCAGGTGGGCGAGGCGCTGGCGGAGCTCCGCGAACTCATCCACGGTATCCATCCCAAGGTGCTCGCCGACTACGGCCTGGAAGCCGCCGTCTCCGATGCCGCGGACCGCTCCGCGGTGCCCGTGGACATCGCCATCGAACTGCCGGGACGCCTACCCCAGTCGGTCGAGGCGGCTGCCTACTTCGTGCTCAGCGAGGCTCTCGCCAACATCGCCAAGCACAGCGGGGCGAGCCGCGCCGAGGTGACCGGCTGCTACCGCGACGGGCGGCTGTTCCTGCGGGTGCGCGACGACGGCCGAGGCGGCGCGGACACAGCCAACGGCACGGGGCTCACCGGCCTCGCGGACCGGGTGTCGGTGCTCGATGGCAGAATTTCCCTGTCCAGTCCACCAGGCGGACCGACGCTGTTGAACGTGGAGATCCCTTGCCGACCCTGCGACCCGCCCGATCGCTTCGCGTAGTGCTGGCCGAGGACAGCGTCCTGCTGCGGGAGGGCCTCGCCGGTCTGCTCCACCGCTGCGGCCACCAGGTCGTCGCGGCCGTCGGAGACGCCGTGGCACTGGTCTCCGCGGTCGAGGCACACACCCCCGACGTCATCGTGACGGACGTCCGAATGCCTCCCGGGTTCCAGGACGAGGGACTGCACGCGGCGGTACGTATGCGCGAGCGCACGCCCGCACTGCCCGTCCTGGTACTCAGCCAGTACGTCCAGCGGAAGTACGCCTCCGACCTGCTCGACTCCGGCGACGGAACGGGTGTCGGCTATCTGCTCAAGGACCGGGTCGGGCAGGTCGAGGACTTCGTGGACGCCCTGCACGACGTCGCGGACGGCGGCACAGTCGTCGACCCGGAAGTCGTACGGCAACTGCTGCGTCGCCGCCGCGACCCGCTGGAGCGGCTCACGCCACGCGAACGCGAAGTCCTCGCCCTGATCGCGGAGGGCAGGTCGAACGGCTCCATCGCGCGGGAGCTGGTGGTCTCCGAAGCGGCCGTGGGCAAGCACATCAGCGGCATCTTCACCAAGCTGGACCTGCCACCGGCCGACGAGACGCACCGCAGGGTGCTGGCAGTGCTCGCCTACCTCAGGACGTGAGCCGGCGGGCACGCTCGTGGGCGTTCGCGGGACGGCCGGGCAGGATCCCACCGCGGGTCGGCTCTGCGAAACGTGGCGACGGGGTGCGCGGTGCCGCTACGGCGATGAGGTGCGCACCGCGTGGGCGAGCAGCCGCACCCCGTGTGCGATGGCTGATGGCGCGAGGTGCGCGTAGCCGAGTACCAGGTGCACGGCTCCACGCCCGCCCGACAACTCGGCGGCATCCGGCGGGACTGCCGACTCCTGCCCGGTCCGGTAGTCCGCGAGCGAGCGCAACTCCACGCCCGCGCGCCGGGCGCGGGCCAGGAAACCCGGCTCCGGTCCGTACCGTTCGGGCAGTCGCGCGATGATGTGCAGCCCTGCGGCGATGCCGCTGATCCGTGTGCCCGGGAAGTGCTCTTCGAGCTCCGCCACCAGCACATCGCGCCGCTCGCGGTAGGCACGCCCGCAGCGCCGCAACTGGCGGTCGTAGGCCCCGCTGGTCACCATCTCGGCCAGTGCGGCCTGGTCGAGCGCCGCGTTCCCGAGGTCCGTCGTCCGCTTGCGGCCCGCGAGCTCGGCGGCCAGCGCACTGGGAGCGGCCAGCCAGCCCAGGCGCAGCCCCGGGGCCAGCGACTTGCTCACCGAGCCCGTATAGATCACCCGCTCGGGATCGAGCCCTTGCAGTGCCCCGACCGGGGCGCGGTCGTAACGGAAGTCCCCGTCGTAGTCGTCCTCCACGACATAGCCGTCCACCGCCCGGGCCCAGGCGAGAAGTCCGGCGCGGCGGGCGGGGGTGACGGCCATGCCCGTCGGGAACTGGTGGGCCGGAGTGGTCACCACCAGCCGTGCGCCCGAGCGCTCCAGCGAGCTCAGCGACGGCCCCTCGTCATCGAGCGGAACCGGCGACGCGGTGAGGCCCGCGGCCTCGAACAGCGCTCCATGCTCGGGGCTGCCGGGATCCTCCACGGCGACCTGCGACAGTCCGCGCCCGCGCAGCACCTGAGCCACCAGGGTCAGGGCCTGTGCCACCCCGGAGCACACCACGATGCGCTCCGGGTCCGCCGCCACACCGCGCCGCCGCCCCAGCAACCCGGCCAGCGCGGTGCGCAGTTCCGGCAGTCCGCGCGGGTCGGGGTAGCCGAGCGCCCGGTGCGGCAGCCCGTCCAGAGCGGACCGGTGCGCGGCGGCCCACGTGGTGCGAGGGAACAGGGACAGATCCGGGGTCCCCGCCCGGAAGTCCACCAGGGCCCCCGGGCCCCGGGGGGCCAGATCGCGGGCCCGGGGCGGCGCGGCGGACCTGACCGCCTCGCTCACCCAGGTCCCCGCTCCCCGGCCGCTGCGCAGATAACCCTCGGCCGTCAACTGCTCGTATGCCTCGGTCACCAGACCCCGCGAGACACCGAGATCAAGGGCCAGTTCACGACTGGAGGGCAGCCGTGTGCCCGCCGTCAGCCGTCCCGACCGGACAGCATCGCGCAGGGCCGACTGCAGGGCGCGTCCACGCCCGCGAGCCGGGGCACCGGCCGCCGGCAGCAGGAGCTCCCATGCTGCCGTCCACGTACCGCCGGCGGTGCCGGAATCCCGATTGGTCCCCGAAGCTGTCATGGAAGTGGACCTTAGCCCGGACCGATCGGCTGCCTAGCGTCGAGCGTATGAACGTGCCTCACGTACACCGCTCCGCGCGGCCGATGCTGCCCGCGGCCCTTGCCTGCGTGCTCGTCGGCGCCTCCTTCACCGCCAACAGCGTGCTGGCCGACTACCCGTACGCGGGCGGCCAGGCCATCCGCTACGGCCTGGCGTGTCTGCTGCTGCTCCCGCTCCTCATCCGGTCCGGCGCCACGCCGCTGCGCAGCCTCGCCCCACGCCAGTGGGGCCCGCGCGCCCCGGAACCCCCCGGGGGGGGGGGGGGGGGGGAACCACCCCCGGGGGCGCCCGCCGGGCCCGCGGGGCGCCCCGCGCACCGCCGCG
>NZ_JBHXFA010000037.1:33898-38447 GCF_042724175.1 Streptomyces sp. NPDC127084 | reverse complement strand
CGGGGCCGCTCCCCCCCCCCCCCGCGGGGGGCCCGGCTCGCGCTGCTCGCCGCGGTGGGGATGGTGGGCTTCAACCTCGCCGTGCTGGCCGCGGAGCGCACGGCGGAGCCTGCCGTACCCGGCGTCCTGGTCGGATGCGCACCCGTGGTCGTGGCCGTGCTCGCACCGCTCCTGGACGGGCGCAGGCCGACTCGTCCCCTGATAGTCGGAGCCCTGCTGGTCGCCATGGGCGCCTTCACGGTCCAGGGCTGGGGTACCACGGACCCGGCCGGTGTCGCCTGGTCGTTCGCGGCCCTCGCGGGGGAGGTGGGCTTCGCGCTACTGGCCGTACCGGTGATCGCTCCGCTCGGACCCGTACGTCTGACCACCGTGGTGTGCGGGCTCGCCGCGCTGGAGTCCGCTCTCGTCGGGGCGCTGTACGACGGCGCCGCGATGCTTCGGTGGCCCTCCGCCGGAGAAGGACTCGCCCTGCTGTGGCAGTCCGTGGTCGTCACCGTGATCGGATTCATCCTCTGGTACGGCAGCGTCGGGCGTATCGGCGCGGAGCGCGCGACCCTCTTCTCAGGACTGATCCCGGTCTCCGCTGCCCTGACCGCACCGCTCGTCGGCACCGGCGGCTACGGCCTCGCCCAGGGGCTGGGCAGCACCCTCGTCGCGCTGGGCGTGGCCGTCGGCTCCGGTGCCTTGCGGCCCCCGCTGCCCGTCGGCTCCGGTGCCTCGCGGCCCTCAAAGCCTGGCGGCTCAGCGGCTGCCGTCGAGGATCACCCTGGCCACCAGCGCGGGGTCGTCGTTCATCGGCACATGACCGCAGCCGGGCAGGCGCACCAGTCGCGCGCCGGGGATGGTGTGCTTGGCCCGGATCCCCTGGCGGCGCAGCAGCAGGCGGTCTCGGTTGCCCCAGGCCACCGTGACCGGGAGCCCGGGCACGTCGTCGGTGACCCGGACGCTGCCGCCGGCGCTCAGGGTCCGGTGGAATCCGGTCGCCTCGCGGAGCGCGAGAGTCTCGGCGACCACCGCCTCGGGTGAGCGGCGGCCCGGGCGGGCGTAGATGGAGCTGGTGAGCACCGCGCGCCCGGCGGAGCTGCGGGCCAGGACGTCGATCATCGGCCGGGGCAGCGCCAGGGCGGCGCGGCGCATGGTGAGCAGCGTCCCGAACGCGTAGCGGCGCTCGGCCTCCGTCCAGAAGCCGGCCGGGGACAGCGCGGTCACGGAGCGGACGAGCTTCCCGCGGCCCAGTTCGAGCGCGAGCAGCCCACCGAGCGAGTTGCCCGCGACGTGGGGGCGCTCGATGCCGAGTGCTTCACAGAGGGCGCCGAGCAGGGGGACGACGGTGGGCAGGTCGTACGCCATACCGTCGGGCAGTCCGGGGGAGTTGCCGAAACCGGGCAGGTCGATGGCGATCACATCGCGTTCCGGCGCGAGCAGCGGGATGACCGGCTCCCAAGCCTGCCAGTGGTGGCCGATGCCGTGCAGTAGTAGCAGCGGCTCACCAGAGCCCGTGCGCTCGTAGGCCACCGTCAGGGTGTGCCGCATACCGGCCGATTCGACGTCGAACGAGACCTTCGAGGCCATGCTACTGCTCCTTGAACTCGGCGGTCACGCCCGCTGCTAGGGTTTGCAAGCAAAGGATTACCCCTCAGTAGCCTCCAGTTCAAGGGGATGCGTGCCACACGTGTCTGCTGTATCCGACGTCGACACGACCGCGGTTTTCGAGGAACACCGTCCGACGCTGACGGGAGTGGCCTACCGGATGCTCGGCCGGTTCGCCGACGCCGAAGACGTGGTGCAGGATGCCTGGTTGCGCTGGTCCGCCGAAAAGCGCGAGGACGTCCGGGATCCGGGTGGCTACCTCGTCACGATCACCACCCGGCTGGTCATCGACCGGCTGCGGCAAGCCCGGACCCGGCACGAGACCTACGTCGGGCCGTGGCTGCCCGAGCCCGTCGCGACCCGGTTCGTTCCTTCCTCGCCCGACGGCGCCGAGCGCGCCGAGCTCCGGGAGTCCGTGTCGCTGGCGGTGCTGATCGTCCTCGAGTCGCTGTCACCGCTGGAGCGGGCCGTGTTCGTGCTCAGGGAGGCGTTCGGATTCCCGTACGCGGACATCGCGGCCGCCGTCGAATGCAGCGAGGCCGCCGCGCGGCAGCTCGCCGGGCGCGCGCGCCGCCATGTCGAGGAGCGAAAGCCGCGGTACGACGTCGACGCGGCGCAGCGCCGTGAGCTCACCGAACGGTTCCTGGCCGCGGCGGGCGGCGGGGACCTCGACGCCCTGCTCGGGCTGCTCGCCCCCGATGTGCGGCTGGTCGGTGACAGCGGCGGCAAGGCCAAGGGGCCACGACGGGTCATCGAGACGGCCGACAAGGTGGGCCGCTTCCTCTTCGCCGTCACCAGGGAACCCCTGGTGGGCACGGAGTACCGCTTCACGGAGGTCAACGGCGCGCCCGCTCTGCTGGTGCTCGTCGACGGGCTGCCGGACACTGTCGTACAGGTCGAGGCCAGAGACGGCCGGATCCAGTGCGTCTACGTGATGCGCAACCCCGACAAACTCGCGAACGCTCTCTGAGCGCTGCCCGTGCCCGCGTGCCCGGGTGGCCCTGATCCCGCCGTCCACGGTCAGCGAGTCTGCGCCCGGGCCGGGCGTGCGGGGGGGGGTCTGGCGGATCGCGCTCGCTGCCGAAGCGCCTGACGGTCGCCCAGCTGGCCTCAGCTCTCCTCCTCACCCTGTGACTTCCCAGACGACAGGGCGGGCCCAGGATCAGCGGAGCGAAGACCGTGTCATGGCAGACGGTTCGCAAGGCGATCAACTCGGTCTGGCCGGGAGCGACCGGCCTGACGCGTCATCCGGACGGGACGCGTGCCGGAGTCACGGGCCCAGCGTCCAGATGAGCTGCGATGCGCGTGATCGTCCCGACGTTGTCCTCGAACAGATGCGCCTGCATGCCCGCCGCCCGGGCGGCCTCGACGTTGGCTGCGGCATCGTCCACGAAGAGACAGCTCTCCGGCCCCACCTCCAAACTGGCGCAAGCAGCTTCGAAGGCACGCGGGTCAGGCTTCTCGATGCCGATCTCGTGCGAGTAGACGATCTGCTCGACCAGTTCGTCGAAGTGGTACAGCGCCGTCTCCCGCTCCCGAGCCCCGACGAAGCTGTTGCTCAGGATGCCCAGCCTGCATCGCCCTTGCAGGCCCCGCACATATGCGATGAGTTCCTCGTTCGGCGTTCCCAGATACTCTGTCCAAAGATCAGCCATGAGGGCCTCCACCTGGTGAACGTCGAGACCCAAGCGTGATGCCACTTCCCAGTGCACCTCTTGTTCGCTGATGCTCCCGACGCCTCCGGCACGCCACACGTCGCGCATCCGCTCGTGCACGGTGCCCAGCGGCAGCTTCAGCCGTTCTTCCCACCGTTGCACCCATCCGGTTTCCGGCGTGATCTCCAGTACGCCACCGATATCGAGAATGACGCAGGTCGCGGTCACGCGAACTCCCCCTCTTCGTCCCGCCTGGCCAGCGGGCACACTCCTGTGATCTATGGAGACACTGTCGTCCTTCCCTTGGGGGCAAGGTCAAGCGATCTTGGAACCCCGTGACAGTCCTGTCGCGAGCCGCTGACAGTTGTCAGAGCCGACTCTGTCAGCCTGGCGGGCGGAGAGACGAGGCAAAGTCCTGGATATCGGACGCCCGCCCGAGCGCGTGCTCCGCCGGATCACGGACGCGCTCCCGTACGTCGATAGTGCCGGGCGGTGGCCTTCTCGCCGTAGAGGACGTGAAGGGCGACGAGGGTGAAGTCCGGCCCTGGGAGAACACGCCAGTTGTCAGTGTGGACGGGTTTACTGAACACATGACCCTCGCTCGGCATCTGGCGACGATCGACCGGCTGCGCTCCCGTCCCTTCCCCGCGGAGCCCGGCCGGTCGGACGTGGGTGACAGCGGCCCCGGCTTCCATACGGCCGAGTTGAGCACCAGTGAGGAGTTCTGGCACGACCGATCCCGGATGGAGCTCGTCGGCGAGCAGTTCGAGGCGGAGCGCGAGGCGCTCGCGCTGCTGCTGGGCGAACGCTGGGGTGAGCCGCAGGTGTTCAGTCTGCACTCGCTGCTCATCCGGTCCGTGGAGGACCGTGAGGAGATACCGGAGCCCTGGCAGGTGCTCAGCAACTCGGTACCGGACATGCATCTGTGGCGCGTGGACGGCAGGTGGGTGGCGCTCGGAATAGCCAAGTGGGACACCGAGCTGCCGTACCAGCTCCTGGCCGTGGTCACCGACACGGATCCCCCTTGAGCGGACGGGTCAGGAAGCCGCTGCGCGGCGGATCGCGTCCAGCGCCCGGGCCACGTCCTCATCCGTGGTCGACCAGTTGCTCACCGAGATCCGCATCACCCGCCGCCCGTGCCAGGTGGAGCCGCTGATCCAGACCGTGCCGTCCGCGAGTAGCCGGTCCAGCACCCGGTCCGTGCGCGCGTGGGGGGCGGCATACGGGGCCGCCGGGGGGGTCACCCCCGCGGGGGGGCCCCCGGGGCCCCCCGGTGCGCCCCAGCCCCGGGGGGCCCCCCCGGG
>NZ_JBHXFA010000037.1:0-33888 GCF_042724175.1 Streptomyces sp. NPDC127084 | reverse complement strand
CCCCACACACCCACCCCCCCCCCCGGGCCCGGTGGCCGCCTCCCACCCCACCCCGCGCCCCGGCGTTCCCCGGCCCCCCCCCCGGCGCGGGGGGGCGGCGCCCCCCAAACCGGCCCCCCCCCCTGCGTGAACACCACGTCGTTCAGCACCCGGGCGCCCTCGATTCCGGCAATGCCGCGGGCGAACGCCGAGGCATGGCGGCACAGCCGCTCGACAAGGGCGGCGACACCCGACCGGCCGAGCGAGCGCAGCACGGCCCACACGGTGAAGGCCCGGCCACGCCGGGAGAGTTCGGGCACCTTGTCGAAGGGGTCGCCGCGTTCATGGTGGATGAGGTAGTCGCCGCGTCGGCCCATCGCCGCCCGCAGTGCCGGGGCGTCCCGTACGACGGCCAGACCGCAGTCGTAGGGCACGTTCAGGGTCTTGTGGGCGTCCGTGGCCCAGGAGTCGGCGCGCACACAGCCCGCGGTGAGCGGGGCATACGCGGGGGTTGCAGCGGCCCACAGGCCGAAGGCTCCGTCGATATGCACCCAGGCCCCCGCGGCGTGCGCGGCCTCGATCGTCACCTCGAACGGGTCGAAGGCGCCGGTATGGATCTCCCCGGCCTGGAGCGACACGATCGTCGGCTCATCCCGGCCTCCCGTTTCCAGGGCGTCCAGCAGCGCGGCGGGCACGATACGTCCCTGGTCGTCCGCCGCCACCGGTCGTGGTTCCCCCAACCCGAGATAGCGGAGCGCCAGATCGACCGTCATATGGCGGCACTCACCGGTGAGCACCCGGACCCGGGGACCGCCGCTGAGGCCATCGCGGGCGGCGTTCCAGCCCGCCCGCCGCAGCACCGTGTCGCGGGCGGCGGCGAGACAGGTGAAGTTGGCCATGGTGGCACCGGTGGTGAAGCCGACGGCACTGTCCGGCGGCAGGCCCAGGAGGTCCAGGAGCCATCCTTCGGCGATGTCCTCCACCGCCGTGTGCGCCGGTGAGACCAGACGCAGCACCGAGTTCTGGTCCCAGGCGCTCACCAGCCAGTCGGCGGCCAGGGCCGCCGGTTCGCTGCCCCCGATCACGAAGCCGTAGAAACGCCCGCTGGGGAAGGCCGTGAGACCCGGCTCGCAGGCGTCGGCCAGCAGGTCGATGACGTCCTCGGGCGGGCACGGACCGTCCGGCAGCTCGGTGCCGAGCGCACGTACCACCTCGGCGACCGTGGCACGGGCCGGGACCCGCCGCTCGGTCAGGCTTGCGAGCCAGCGAACGGCATGGTCGTGCGCCCGGCGCAGCGCCGCCTCTCGCGGGTCCGCCGCCCCTCCGGGGTCCATGCTTCGGACTATGGACCGCGCGCGGGGACCCCGCAACACCGCGGCCCCGAGGTCCACGCTCCCGCTCAGGCGGAGGGCTCGGCCACGCCCGCGGCCAGCCGCAACCGGCGGTACTCATCGGCCATGGACCGCACGGTCCAGTGCGCGTTCAGACCGCTGGGATTGGGCAGCGCCCAGATCCGCGTCGCACCGATCATCCGCTCCTGCGGGCCGATCCGCGCACCGCGCTCCCCGAAGGCCGTGCGGTACGCGGTGACCCCGGCGACCGCGAGCCAGCGGGGCCGCAGCCGCTCCACCTTCTCCGCGAGGATCCTGCCTCCGTCACGGAACTCCTCCGCGCTCAGCTCGTCCGCGCGGGCGGTGGCCCGGGCGGCCACATTGGTGATGCCGAGACCGTACGACAGCAGTTCGTCCTGCTCATCCGGCCGAAGCTGACGCGGGGTGAAACCCGCGAGGTGCAGCACCGGCCAGAAGCGATTGCCCGGCCGGGCGAAGTGATGCCCCGTCGCCGCCGACAGCAGACCAGGGTTGATCCCGCAGAAGAGGACGGCCAAGCCGTCCGCGATCACATCGGGAACGAGGCGATCGCGGGCGGCCTCCAGCTCGGCGGGCGTGAACCGGGGCGTCCGGTGGGGCCGGGGCATTTCGGTGTGTCCGGTGCGTCCGTGGTCTCCGGTGCTCTCGGTCAGAGAATCGCGCCGGGGGCGTACCCGGCGGCATCCGGGTGCTGCTTGGCGATCTCCTCGATCCGCGAGACCACCGACGCGACCTGGTCGCCCGCCGCACCGGTGAAGGACAGCTTGTCCGCCATGAGGGCGTCGAGCGCGGCACGGTCCAGCGGGACGCGCTCGTCGGCCGCGAGTTTGCCCAGCAGCTCGTTGCGCTCGGCACCCTGCTCGCGCATCGCCAGCGCGGAGGCCACAGCGTGCTCCTTGATGACCTCGTGGGCGACCTCGCGGCCGACACCGGCGCGCACCGCGCCCATGAGGACCTTGGTCGTGGCCAGGAAGGGCAGGTAGCGGTCCAGTTCACGTGCCACGACGGCGGGGAACGCGCCGAACTCGTCCAGCACCGTCAGGAAGGTCTCCACCAGTCCGTCGAAGGCGAAGAAGGCGTCCGGCAGCGCGACCCGGCGTACCACCGAGCAGGAGACGTCGCCCTCGTTCCACTGGTCGCCGGCCAGCTCGGCGGTCATCGACGCGTAGCCGCGCAGGATGACCATCAGGCCGTTGACGCGTTCGCAGGAGCGGGTGTTCATCTTGTGCGGCATCGCCGACGAGCCGACCTGGCCGGGCTTGAAGCCCTCGGTGACCAGCTCGTGCCCGGCCATCAGCCGGATGGTCTTCGCTAGCGAGGACGGCGCGGCGGCGAGCTGCACCAGTGCCGTGACCACGTCGTAGTCCAGGGAGCGCGGGTAGACCTGGCCGACGGAGGTGAAAGCGTGCGCGAAGCCCAGGTGGGCGGCGATGCGCTGCTCCAGCTCGGCGAGCTTGGCAGCGTCACCGCCGAGCAGGTCGAGCATGTCCTGGGCCGTGCCGACCGGGCCCTTGATGCCGCGCAGGGGATAACGGCCCAGCAGATCCTCAAGCCGCCCGTAGGCGACGAGCAGTTCGTCGGCCGCCGTCGCGAAGCGCTTGCCCAGTGTCGTGGCCTGCGCGGCCACGTTGTGCGAGCGGCCGGCCATCACGAGCTCGGCGTACTGCCCGGACAGCGCGCCGAGGCGGGTGAGTACCGCGACCGTGCGGTCCCGCATCAGCTCCAGCGAGAGCCGGATCTGGAGCTGCTCCACGTTCTCGGTCAGATCGCGGGAGGTCATGCCCTTGTGCACATGCTCATGGCCGGCGAGGGCGTTGAACTCCTCGATACGGGCCTTCACATCGTGCCGCGTGACCTTCTCACGCTCGGCGATGGAGGCCAGATCGACCTGGTCGAGCACCCGCTCATAGTCGGCGAGCGCGGCCTCGGGCACCTCGATCCCGAGATCCCGCTGGGCGCGCAGCACGGCCAGCCAGAGTCGGCGCTCCAGCTTCACCTTCTGCTCGGGGGACCACAGGACGGCGAGCTCCGCGGAGGCGTAGCGGCCGGCCAGGACATTGGGGATGCGGGGCTTGGCAGTCACGTGTACGGATTCTACTGGCGGATTGCGCAGGCCAGCGCGCCGCCCCGGTTTGTGGCTTGCTACGAGAGCCCAGCGGTCTCCCCGTCCGGGGCCGGCTCGCACCTTCCGCCAATGGGCGCACGATCACGCCCCCGACTTTTGAGGTTCTCAGTGGGAACCCGCCCGAGGGGGTGCATCGGTCTACGGCTCCATGGCGCAGGGGCCGGACGGCAGCGCGCAGGCCGCCCGGGTTTGTGGGTCTGCTACGGGAGCCCTGCGGTCTCCCCGTCCGGTTCACCGGCGAGCGGGACGGAGTAGGGGAGCAGCTCGGGCCGTTTCGCCGGCCGTCCGTCGCCCGAGGAACGCCCGGTGAGCCGACGCCCGATCCAGGGCAGCAGATACTCCCGCGAGAAGCGCAGGTCCGCCGTGCGCCGGGCGGCCCAGCCCGGGACCACGGCCGTGGGCAGCGGCGCCCGCCAGTCCTCCTCGGGCGTGAGGCCCAGCGTCTGCCACACGGCCTCGGCGACCCGGCGGTGGCCCTCGGCGGTCAGATGCAGCCGGTCCACGTCCCACAGCCGCTGGTCCCCGAGTACCGGGGCTCCGTACAGGTCCACCACGAGCGCGCCATGCCGAGCGGCAAGTACGTCGATGTGGGCGAACAGCTCCTCCATACGCGGCCGGAAGCGCTCCATGACCGGCCCGTTGCGCCCCGGACTGCGCATGAGCACCAGCCGGCCGCACGACGGGGCGAGTCGCTCCACCGCTTCGTCGAGCAGCCCCCGCACCCTGCCCATGTCGCACTTGGGGCGCAGAGCGTCGTTGAGCCCGCCGACCAGGGTCACCACATCCGCGTTCATCGTCGCTGCGCGGTCCACCTGCTCGTCGACGATCTGACCGATGAGCTTGCCGCGCACGGCGAGGTTCGCGTACCGGAAACCGGGCGTGCGGGCCGCGAGGCGTGCCGCCAGGAGATCGGCCCAGCCCCGGTACGAGCCGTCGGGGCGAAGGTCGGACATGCCCTCGGTGAAGGAGTCGCCGATCGCGACGAAGCTGGTGTGCTCTGCAGATATCTCCATGGCGGGGGGATCATACCGCGCGGTATGTCCAGTGGGTCCCCTGTGTCACTGGGGCCCTGTCGTCAGTGCGGGGGTGTAGTCGTGGTGGATGGCGTCCGGGCGCCCTGCCGGGGTCGAGGCCGCGAGCCCCGCCCCCTGGTTCGGGGGCGGTCGTGGCCGGTCACTCACGGTTGGGTAATGTCGCGTACATGTCGAATCTGTTGAGTGCCGCCTTCTGGACCGCCACGGCCGAACGCGCCATCCGCACCTTCGCCCAGTCGCTCGCCGCGGTGCTCGTAGCAAAGGCGACAAGCCTGTTCGACGTCGACTGGCCCGCCGCCCTTGCGACGGCGGGCCTCGCCACGCTGCTCTCCGTACTCACGGCGATAGGTACCTCAGGGGTGGGTGGACGCGGCCCCGGTATCACCGAGACCACGGACCGCGCCCCCAGGCCCTAGGCGTTCTGTCCGGGTGTACCGACCAGTTCCCGCAGGACGTCCTCCATCGTGACCAGCCCGGCCGGTTCGCCATCCTCGTCGAGCACCGCGGCGAGGTGCGTACGGCTGCGGCGCATCGCGGTCAGCACATCGTCCAGCGGGGTCGCGGCCCGCACCCGGGCGATCGGCCGCAGGGCCGTTACCGGGAACGGCATATCGCGTGGAGCCTCGTCCAGGGCGTCCTTCACATGCAGATAGCCGAGGATCCGGCGCGTGCCGTCCAGGACCGGGAAGCGCGAGAAGCCCGACTCGGCGGACAGCCGCTCCAGCTCCTCCGGTGTGGTGCCGACCTGGGCGTACACCACCTGTCCGACCGGTACCACGACCTCGCGGACCGGTCGGCGCCCCAGCTCCAGCGCGTCGTGCAGCCGCTCGGCAGCCCGGTCGTCCAGGAGCCCCGCGTCCCCCGAATCGCGCACCATACGGGCCAGTTCGTCGTCCGAGAAGGTCGCGGACACCTCGTCCTTGACCTCCACCCGCAGCAGCTTGAGCAGGGTGTTGGCGAAGGCGTTGATCGTGAAGATCACCGGTCGCAGCGCCCGGGCCAGCGCCACCAGTGGCGGACCGAGGGCCAGCGCCGTACGCGTCGGCTCGGCGAGCGCGATGTTCTTGGGCACCATCTCGCCCAGCAGCATGTGCAGATACGTCGCCACCGCCAGCGCGATCACGAACGAGATCGCGTGCACCAGCCCCTCCGGCACCCCGACCGCGTCGAAGACCGGCTCCAGCAGATGCGCGATCGCCGGCTCGGCCACCACACCCAGCACAAGCGTGCACAGGGTGATACCGAGCTGCGCCGCGGCCAGCAGTGCCGAGACATGCTCCAGGCCCCAGATGACGCTGCGCGCCCTCCGGTCGCCTTCCTCGGCCTTCGGTTCGATCTGGCTGCGGCGCACCGAGACCAGGGCGAACTCGGCACCGACGAAGAAGGCGTTGACGACCAGCGTCAGAAAAGCGATGAAAAGCTGGATCGCGGTCATCGCGCGAACCTCCCGTCCGCGTCGCCGCCCGCCGGCCCACCGGTGTCAGGCTCGCCGTCCGCCCAGGGCAGCGGCGCGTGCAGCAGCACCCGCGCCGCGCGCCGCCCGGACGCGTCCACGACATCGAGCCGCCAGCCACCGAGCTCCATGGTGTCGCCGACGGCCGGTATCCGGCCGAGTGTGCTGGCGATCAGACCCGCCAGGGTCTCGTACGGACCGTCGGGCACCCGCAGCCCGATCGCCTGGAGCTGATCGGTGCGCGCGGCACCGTCGGCGGACCACAGGGCCCGCCCGTCCGCGTCCTCGCCCGCCCGGGCCAGGTCCGACGTCTCGTGCGGATCGTGCTCGTCGCGCACCTCGCCGACGACCTCCTCCACGATGTCCTCCAGGGTGACCACTCCGGCCGTACCGCCGTACTCGTCGATCACCACGGCCATCGTCCGCTTGGCGGACAGCCGATCCAGCAGCCGGTCCACGGTCAGTGTCTCGGGCACCAGCACCGGCTCCCGCAGCAGCTCCACCACCGGATGGCGGATCCGCTGGGCGGCCGGTACGGCGAGGACGTCCTTGATGTGGGCGATCCCGATCACCGTGTCGAGGCTGTCCCGGTACACGGGGAAGCGCGACAGCCCGGTTGCCCGGGTGGCGTTGGCAACATCCTCCGCGGTCGCTCGTGACTCCAGGGCGGTGACCTGGACGCGCGGGGTCATCACGTTCTCCGCCGTGAGGTCGGCGAGATTCAGGGTGCGGACGAACAGCTCGGCGGTGTCCGGCTCCAGCGCGCCTTCTTTGGCGGAGTGCCGTGCCAAGGCGACAAGCTCCTCGGGGGTACGCGCCGAGGCGAGCTCCTCCGTCGGCTCGAACCCGAAGCGGCGCACCAAGCGGTTCGCCATGTTGTTCAGATGGCCGATCAGCGGGCCGAACGCGGCGGAGAAGACGCGCTGCGGCGTGGCGACGACCTTCGCGACCGCGAGCGGCGACGAGATCGCCCAGTTCTTGGGGACCAGCTCGCCGACCACCATCAGCGCGATCGTCGACAGCGCCGTACCGATGACCAGGGCCAGGGACGAGGCGATGGACGTGGAGACGCCGATCGCCTCCAGCGGACCCGTGATCAGCTTGGCGATGGAGGGCTCCGCGAGCATACCGACGACCAGGTTGGTCACCGTGATGCCGAGCTGGGCCCCGGAGAGCTGGAAGGTGAGGCCGCGCACCGCCTTCAGTGCACTGGCGGCGCCGCGCTCGCCCCGTTCCACGGCGCGCTCCAGGTCGGGGCGCTCGACCGTCGTGAGCGAGAACTCCGCCGCGACGAACGCTCCACACGCGAGGCAGAGCAGCACCGCCACGAGGAGCAGGAGCACTTCGGTCATCGGTTCACCTCCGTCCCATGATCGGTCGGCGGGAGGAGGAACGCTCGGTTTCCGAGGTGGTGGCTGCTACTGGGAGGCTCGCCCATGGGCGGACGCTCACACCTTTCGTTCGAAGGCGAATAGTTGTGCCTATAGTAAAGGACCGGCAAAGCATCCGGTGATGCCGCTCCGTGCCGGGGCCCACCCCGGACAGCGCTCATGCCCGCGGTAGCGGCGTCGCGCTGCTGAGACGGCCGCTCAAGGCCGAGGGGATCACGTGGAAGGAGCTGGCCGACAGGCTGGGGATCTCCGCGAAGTCGTGGGCCGGGCCGTGGACGCGTATGTGATCACGGAGGCGCATCAGGGTTACGGCCTCAGCCTGCAGCGGGGGACGTTCGTGCTGCGCGACCGCGGGACGGATGAGAAGGCCGAGTCCTTCGAGCAACTCGGCCTGTTCGACGTCGGCAATCCGATCGGCTGACGCGAGCGGCTCAGGACTCCGCTAGCCCCGCCCCGTCCGTACTCTCCGACCCGGTTGCCGGCCCGTCTGGTGCGAAGGGGCGGCGCGCCACGCCCAGCACGGTGAACGACGAGGGCAGCCTAAGCCCCTTCCCCGGGATGTACAGCGACCGGTAGGCGCCGATCTCGAAACCGGCCCGCTCCATGGCGGCCAGCGGCTCCCGGGCCGTGTGGCAACCGCCGAACAGCAAGGGCCACACCGAGCGGTCCAGTGCCCGCTGCGTACCTGCCATGAACCGCCCGGGTGCCCGGCCGTGTTCGAGGAAGCGCAGTTCCCCACCGGGCCGCAGCACACGACTGATCTCGCTGAGCGCTCGGGCGACATCCCGTACCGAGCACAGCACCAGGGACACCACGGCCCCGTCGAACGCCTCGCTCTTCACGGGCAGCGCTTCGGCGGCGCCCGGCACCACATCGACCGGCACATCGGCGTTGCGCGCCGATGTCACCGCCAGCTGCCGCAGTACACGCTCCGGTTCGATCGCCACGACCTCCGAAACGGCGGCCGGGTAGTGCGGGAAGTTCAACCCGTTGCCCGCGCCGATCTCGATGATCCGACCGGAAAGGCCCGACAGTAGCTCAGCGCGGTAGTCCGCGATTCCGAGTCCGCTGTCGGCGGCGACGCTGAGCCGGGCGTAGAAACGGGCGAACAGCGGATGGTGGACGGTGTCCCGGTGGACTTTCGGCGCGCGCAACGGCATCGTGGGCCTCCTCGGACGACCGGTACGGTGATTCTCCCCCCGAACCGCCCGGATCAGCCGATCCCGCACGCAACAAAGCAGAATTCATTGCCTTCAGGGTCCCGCAGCACCTGGAACGCTCCCTGTTCGTCGTTGACGACACCGCCGACGAGCGAGGCACCGAGCCGCACGGCAGCGGCGGACGCGGCCATGATGTCGCCCCCGTCCAGGTCCAGATGCAGCCGGTTCTTGACCTGCTTGCCCTCCGGTACGCGCTGGAACGCCACGCGGATGAACCCGGGCGGATCGACATACGCCCAGTCCGGATTCCGCTCCACGGGCTCGCCACCGAGCAGCCCCGCCCAGAACCGGGCCGAAGCCGCCGGCTCGGCGCAGTCGAAGACGATCTCGTTGACCCTCGCGCGCACCGGCTCGGCATCCATCCGACGAGCCTACTGTCCTGCCGTGAAGCGGTCCGCGTCCCACACGCCACCGAGTACCGGGGCGAGCCAGGAGGGCGCGCTGCGCCGGAAGTCGTCGGGGGCCCGCCCGCCCGCGCCCTCGGGCACCGCACCGATCAGCTCGGCGCCCGAGGTCACGGGGAGGTCGGTGAGGTTGCACCGCGCGGCGAGATCCGGTGCGGCGGGCCAGCTGCCGACGACGACTCCCAGCGGCTCCAGCGAACGCGCGCGCAGCGCCTCGGTGGTGAGCTGTGTCGCGTTCAGCGTGCCGAGTCCGGCGGCCGCGACCACCAGTACCGGTGCGCCCAGCAGCCCTGCGGCGTCGGCGAGCGTACCGCCCGCGTCGTCGAGGCGTACCAGGAGACCGCCCGCGCCCTCGACCAGCACGAGGTCGTGCTCGGTGGCGAGCTTCTCCGCGGCCTCCGCGACGTCCCGGGGTCCGACCGTGGTGAGACCCGCCCGCCGCGCGGCCGTGTTCGGGGCCAGCGGCTCCGGGAACCGCGCGAGCTCCACCGCCGTCACCCCGGGGCCCGCGAGCCGTGCCGCCTCGTGGGCGTCCCCGGGTTCGCCCGGCGCCAGCCCGGTCTGCGCGGGCTTGAGTACGGCGACCTTCAGCCCCTTGGCCGCGCCCACGGCGGCCAGGGCCGCGGTCACCACGGTCTTGCCGATCTCGGTCCCGGTTCCGCTGACGACGATGACACCCATGCCGTTCCTCGCTTCCTCGCCTTCGTACTTCCGCCATCGCCCAGGCGACGCCTGGGTCAGCCCGCAGCCGCTGCCGCGCACACCGCCCGGGCGATCAGGGCCAGATCCTCGTCGCTCGTGACGAACGGCGGCATCGTGTACAGCAGATCGCGGAAGGGACGGATCCAGACGCCCTCGCGGACCGCCGCCCGGGTCGCCGCCGCCATGTCCACCGGATGGTCGAGCTGAACGACCCCGATGGCCCCGAGCACCCTCACGTCACGGACGCCGGGGAGCGCACGGGCCTCCGCGAGCCCCTGGTGCAGGCCCGCTTCGATCCGCTTGACCTCGTGGGCCCAGTCCTGGCCGAGCAGCAGGTCGATCGACGCGCAGGCGACGGCCGACGCCAGTGGGTTGCCCATGAAGGTCGGCCCGTGCGCCAGGACGGGCACCTCGCCCTGCGAGATGCCATCTGCCACCCGCGGGGCGCACAGCGTCGCCGCCATCGACAGATACCCGCCGGTGAGCGCCTTGCCCAGGCACATGACATCGGGGGACACCGCGGCGTGCTCCGCCGCGAAGAGCGCGCCCGTACGCCCGAAGCCCGTGGCGATCTCGTCGAACACGAGCAGCACGTCGTTGGCGTCGCAGGCCTCCCGCAGCACCCGCAGATACTCGGGGGAGTGGAAGCGCATCCCGCCCGCGCCCTGGACCACGGGCTCCACGATCACCGCCGCAAGCTCATGCGCGTGGCGTGCGATGAGTGCACGCAGACGGTCCGCGTAACCCTCCTCGAAGCCGGGCGGCGGGGCGTCCGCGAAGATCTGACGCGGCAGCACCCCCGACCACAGCTGGTGCATTCCGCCGTCCGGGTCGCACACCGCCATCGGCTGCCAGGTGTCTCCGTGGTACCCGCCGCGCCAGGTCAGCATCCGCTGCTTTTCGGGCCGTCCCACCGAACGCCAGTACTGCAAGCACATCTTCACCGCGACCTCGACCGCGACCGAACCGGAGTCGCACAGGAAGACATGCCGCAGTGGTTCAGGTGTGATCTCGACCAGCCGGGTGGCGAGGCGGACGGCGGGCTCATGGGTGAGCCCGCCGAACATCACATGACTCATCCGGTCGAGCTGGCCGCGCGCCGCCTCGTCGAGCACCGGGTGCCGGTAGCCGTGGATGGCCGACCACCAGGACGACATACCGTCGACCAGCTCCCGCCGGCCCTCGGCCGGTTCGGCGAGTCGCAGCCGCACTCCGGACGCGGACTCGACGACGAGCGGGTCCGTACGGCCCGGCATCGGGCCGTACGGGTGCCAGACATGCGCCCGGTCGAGTTCGACCAGACGCCGTACCTCCTCGCTACGCATTCGGCGCGAGGTCCGTACCAGCGCCCCGGCGCCGCACCGAGACCAGGTCGGGGCGCGCCCCGGCGGTCTCCGGAGCCGGCGTCGCGGGTGCGGACGCGCCGCCACCGCACGGTCCGCAGCCACCGCCGCCCTCGCCGTGCGACGGACCGCAGCCGCCGTCACCGTGCGAGGAACCGCAGACTCCGCCACCGCCGCTCTCGCCGTGCGACTGACCGCACCCACCGCGCGCAGCCGCGGCCATCGCGTCCGCCCGGTGCTCGGGCAGCGTGGTCGTGTCCGCGCCCTCCACCTCGAAACCCGCGTCCGCGATCATGTCGAGGTCCGCCTGACCCGCCTGGCCCTCGCTGGTCAGGTAGTCGCCCAGGAAGATCGAGTTGGCGAGGTGCAGCGCCAGCGGCTGCAGCGAACGCAGCTGCACTTCCCGGCCGCCCGCGAGCCGTACCTCCACATCCGGGCAGACGAAGCGCACCATGGCGAGGATCCGCAGCGCCCGCTGGGGCGTGAGGTTCCACTCCTTGGCGAGCGGCGTGCCCTCGAACGGGATCAGGAAGTTCACGGGCACCGAGTCCGGGTCCAGCTCGCGCAGCGCGAACACCACGTCAACCAGATCCGCATCACTCTCACCCATACCGGCGATAAGCCCCGAGCAGGCCGAAAGGCCCGCTGCGTGCGCCTTCTGCACGGTGTCCACCCGGTCGGCGTACGTGTGCGTGGTGGTGATGTCCCCGTAGGTGCCCTCAGAGGTGTTGAGGTTGTGGTTGTAGGCGTCCGCACCCGCCTCCCGCAGCCGCTCCGCCTGTCCGTCCGAGAGCAGCCCCAGGCAGGCGCACACCTCGACGCCCTCGTTCTCCGCCTTGATGGTCTCGATCGTCTTCGAGACCCGGTCGACATCGCGGTCGGTCGGTCCCCGGCCGCTCGCCACCAGGCACACCCGCTTCGCGCCGCCCGCGACACCCGCGGCGGCGGCCTTCGAAGCCTCATCGGGCTTCAGCCAGGTGTACTTGAGGATGTCGGCTTTGGAACCGAGTCGTTGCGAGCAGTACGAGCAGTCCTCAGGGCACAGACCGGACTTCAGGTTCACCAGATAGTTCAGCTTCACCCGCCGTCCGAACCACTGCCGGCGCACCTTGCCTGCCGCGGCCACCACATCGAGCAGATCGTCGTCGGAAGTCGCCAGTACGGCGAGGGCTTCTTCACGGGTCGGCAGCTCACGCCGCAAGCCCTTGTCGACCAGCGTGTTCAGGAGATCCATGGCGGAGATCCTCGCTTACCAGGCGCCTGTCGGCCAAGGAGGAAGTGGACAACACACACGGATTGAGGTGTGTGTATGACCACATTCTGTCCTCTGCCGCGCGGCGCTAGGGTCTGTTCGCTGCCTACAAAAGGACCGCACTGCCATGCCTCAGGCCATGCTCAAGGATCCGTTCGACTGGACCGACGAAGCGGCGCGGCTGCGCGCGGACGCCGGTCTCGTCCGTACGCTGCGCCCGCGCCCGGCCGATGACGCCCTGCTGGATCTGGCGAGCAACGACTACCTCGGGCTCACCCGCCGACCGGAAGTCACCGCCGCCGCAGGCGAAGCCGCCGACCGCTGGGGCGCGGGAGCCACCGGATCGCGGCTGGTCACCGGAACCACCGCGCTGCACGCCGAACTCGAAGCGGAGCTGGCCCGTTTCTGCGGGTTCGAGGCGGCGCTGGTGTTCTCCTCCGGGTACGCGGCCAACCTCGCCGCCCTCACCGCGCTGAGCGCGCACGACTCCCTCATCGTCTCGGACGCCGGGAACCACGCCTCGATCGTGGACGGCTGCCGACTCGCACGCGCCGAGACAGCCGTCGTGCCGCACGCCGACGCCGAGGCCGTACGCAAAACCCTTGACGCCCACCCCGGGCGGCGCGCGCTCGTCGTCACCGACTCGGTCTTCTCCGTGGACGGAGACGCGGCGCCGCTCACCGCGCTCGCCGCCGTCTGCCGTGCGCACGGCGCCGCGCTGGTCGTCGACGACGCGCACGGTCTCGGGGTGCTCGGCGAAGGCGGCCGGGGCGCATTGCAGGGGGCGGGGCTCGCGGGCGCGCCGGATGCCGTCGCCACCATGACCCTCTCCAAGTCGCTGGGCAGCCAGGGCGGGGCCGTACTCGGACCAGCGCGCGTCATCGCCCACTTGGTCAACGCCGCGCGGACGTTCATCTTCGACACCGGCCTCGCTCCGGCAGCGGCGGGTGCGGCACTGGCGAGTCTGCGCCTGATCGAACGTGAGCCCGAGCTCGCGGACCGTGCCCGCGCCGTGGCGGCCACGCTCTACGAACGCCTCACGAGCGCAGGGCTCACGGCCGCCCGCCCGGACGCCGCGGTCGTCTCCGTACGGGCGCCATCGCCGGAGTCGGCCGTACGCTGGGCGGCCGACTGCCGGGCGGCGGGGCTCGCCGTCGGCTGCTTCCGGCCACCGTCCGTGCCCGACGGCATCTCTCGGCTCAGGCTGACCGCGCGCGCCGACCTCACGGAGCGGCAGTTGGACGACGCGGTCACCACCATCCTGCGCACCGCACCGGGCCGCTGAGGCTCTCAGCGGCGGCCGGGTCGCGGGCCCCGGTCGTCGCGGCCCCGGTTCCGGTCGTCGCGGTCCGCCTGCCGCCCGCTCCGGTCGAACTTCCGTGCCATGCCGAGCGGCAGCGCCCCCCACAGCATGACGCAGACGAACAGGGTCACGGCGCCGGCGATGATCCCCTCAGGCGTACCGTGCACCACGTCGACCACCAGCAGCACCGCCGAGGTCAACGCGAGGGCGAGCACGGCGAGTCCCGTCCCGGCCAGCCGCGAGGAGACCGAGACGATCTCCTTCTTGGCGCCCCTGCGGAACAGCCCGCGATGCACCGCGGCGGGCGCGGTGAACAGCGCCGCGGCCACCACGGCCAGCATCAGTGTCGTCACATAGGTGCCGCGCTGGAACGAGTCGAGCGAGGGGAACCGGGATGTGAACGCCAGGGTCAGCAGAAAGGCGAACAGGATCTGCACGCCGGTCTGGATGACCCGCAGCTCTTGCAGGAGCTCGGCGAAATTGCGGTCCGCCCGCTCGGCCTCGGTCTCATCCCGCGCCGCACAGGCTTCCTCGTTGTCCATATGGTATGAGTAAGCCATATTCTGCGGACTGTGTCCTGTTGTCAGGATGACCGGCTGTCCTCGTCGCCCGGTCTCGTCGGTCAGCCCACGCGCCCGTACCGCACACCCTTCGACCAGATCTTGCTCAGCTTGACCACGGAGCCGGTCTTGGGGGAGTGCCAGATCTTCCCGCCGCCCGCGTAGATCCCGACGTGGTAGACCTGCCCGCCGTGATGAAAGAACACCAGATCACCCTTCTGGCGGCTGGATGCCGGGATATGGCGTGTGCGGTTGTACTGAGCCTGCGCGGTGCGCGGCAGCCTCTTGCCCGCCTTCCGATAGGAAAAGAGGACAAGGCCCGAGCAGTCGAAACGGCTGGGACCGGTGGCGCCGTACCCGTAGGGTGCGCCCTTCTTGGAAGCGGCCACCTTCAGGGCCTTGGCCGCGTGCGCGGCGGCGGCTTGGGCCTCCGGAGCGCCGCCCGGTACGAGCAGGGAGCCGCCGACGGCGGCGAGAGTGACAGCGGAGACGGCACCCGTCCGCGTGAACAGGGACGGACTGTATGCATGCGCAGTCATGCGCAACCCTTCGTCAGCCGCCTGTGAAGGATGACCTGTCGGGTTCGGGCTGGCGAAGGTGCCCGGCCGCGTGCGCGGCTTCACCCCGAGGTCTGGCCGGATGTGGCGGCCGGACCGTACTGCCTGGGTCCTCCACTCCTGCCGAAAGCACTCATGTCGACTCAGGCATCCGGCGCGGCGGCAGGACTCGGCGTCCGCCCGGACCGCCCCGCCGTGGTGGCGGGGGCTTGTCGTCCCAGCGATCTTGACGCACGAACCGCCGGATTTCCTCGTTGAAACGGCATTGCGTGAAGCTCCTCACCGCTCGTCCAATCAGGTGGAGAGCCCCATTCGGCCGTGTCGGACCGGCACCGTGACAGGCTCCTTACCTGCGACTTGACGCCGCCGTCCACCGGATGGCCCATCGGGGAACGCAACTTGTAGGACACGTGGGCGGCGGAGATGCGTGAGCCGGTTGGCGGACACCCACTCGTACGCGTGCGTCCCGGCGTCTCCCCCCGCCCGGACGCGGCCTCGGCCACCTCAACTCATGGACTGCGGTGGAAGGATGATCCGGGCGGTGCGCCGTTCCCCGCCGAGCACCCGCAGTGCGCGCCCCAATACGGGCGCGTGCAGTTCGCTCTCGCCGCGCGCGTGCATCAGCGCGAGCGCGTCCCGGAGGGCCTCCGCCCGTGCGGCCAGCGCCTGCGCGGCGCGCAGTGCCCCGTATGTGTGCGTGCCGCGCGCCGGATTGATCCGTCCGAGCTGGTCGACGACTTCGAGATAGCAGTCGATGAACTCGCCCTCGGCGCGCGTCAGCGCGGGCAGCGGCGGCAGTTCCGGTGGCAGCACGGCCTGTTCACCGCGCCCCGGGCGAAGCCGCCGAAGCCTTGCGGTTCTTGACGACATGGTCGATCAGGCCGAATTCCTTCGCGGACGCCGCGTCGAAGACCGTGTCGCGGTCGAGCGTGTCGCGGACGCGTTCGCCGCTCTGCCCGGTGTGGCGCACGAGCATGGCCGCGATCTGCTCGTGCATCCGCAGCAATTCCCGGGCCTGGATGTCCAGATCGGACGGCTGCCCCCGCACCGGCTCGGGCAGCGCGGGCTGCTGGAGCACGACCCGGGCTCCGGGCAGCGCCATGCGCTTGCCGGGGGTGCCGGCGGCGAGGAGCACGGCGGCCGTGGAGGCGGCCTGCCCGAGGCAGGTGGTCGCCACATCGCAGCCCACCACCTGCATCGTGTCGTAGATGGAGGTCATCGCGCTGATGGGGCCGCCAGGCGAGTTGATGTAGAGCTGGATGTCCTGGTCCGGGGCGGCGTATTCGAGATAGAGCAGTTGGGCGACCACATCGCCGGCCGAGGTCTCGTCGATCGGCGTGCCGAGGAAGACGATGCGCTCGCCCAGCAGCTTCGAGTACGGGTCGAGAGTGCGGATACCGGAAGCGGTCCGCTCGTGGAACTCCGGAAGCACATAGCGGGCAGAGGAACGCAGCACGGGACGACTCCAACCGTAAAAAATGTACAGGACGTACAGGCGACTATGATGGGGAGCATGGCCTACGAGATTCCGGTGACGCAAGCGCGGGCAGAGCTCGCCGATTTGATCAACCGCGTCGTGTACGGGGGCGAACGGGTGGTCGTCACCCGTCATGGAAAGCCGCTCGTCGCCCTTGTCTCCGCCGCTGACCTCGAACGACTCAAGGTGCTTGAGGCCGCGGAGCAGTCCGCGGACGAGTCGGCGATCGCCTCGGTCTCGACGCTGCACCCACCCGGGCCGTCCGCTACCGGCGAACGGGGCAGGTTCGGTATCGCGGTGGAACACCGCGACCCGGGCGCCAGGTTCTGAGTACGAGAGAGCCGCGTGGCCCCGTCCGCTACAGCGGGGGCACGCGGCCGTTGTGTGTGGGCGCTCAAGCGCCCTGGCTGTGACGGGTGTTCCGGTTCAGGCCGCAGGTGCCGACACGGGTTCCGGGACCGGCCGCGGTGCGGGGCTCGGGGCCCGGCGGCGTCCGCCGATCAGGACCGCGGTCAGTCCCAGCAGGGCCCATAGGGTCAGGACGAGCGTGGGCCACGCGGAGCCGGCGCCGTCGAAGAAGGCCACCGACCGCAGCAGCGAACCACCCGCGCCGGGTGGCAGCCACTGGCCGATCAGGCCGGCCGGATCGGGCAGCAGCTCCGGTGCGGTGCCAACCCCCGAGAAGGGGTTGCCGATCAGCACGATCAGCAGGGCACCCAGCCCGAGCCCCTCGCGTCCCAGTACCGCGGCGAGCCCGGCGACTCCCGCGCCCACGGCGAGCACGGTGAGCATGAGCACCCCTGCCTCGGCCCACCAGTCACCTGTGAGCGCTCCGAGCCAGCTGTGGGCGACGGCGGTCGCGACGAGTCCGGAGAGCGCGGCCGTAGCGGTCAGGGCGGTCGCCGCACGCCATCCCCGCAGACCGAGCAGGGTCACGGCGGCTCCGGCCGCGATCCCGGCCAGGGCGAGGGGCAGGATGCTTGACGCGAGCGCGCTGCCCCGGGGGTCGTCGGGAGACGCGGCGACGACGTCCTCGATGAGCGGCCGGTTCCCCTCGGGTGTCGCCATGGAGGCGGACTCCGTGAGCAGTGCCGCCACGATGGGGCTCGCGGCCGAGGCCGTCAGCACCTTCGGCCCATCGGTGGTCACCACCATCGCGCCGTATACGTCACGGTCCTCTATCGCCTCACGGGCGGCGGCCTCGTCGTCATAGCGATGGATCTCGAACGCTTCCTCGTGCCGGGCGAAGTCCTGCTCGAGCTGGGCCGTGGCGGACGCCGGGCCCGCGACACCGATGGGCAGCTCGTTCGGGGCCATCCGGGCGGCGGGCCAGGCGAAGGCCCACAGTGCCAGGGAGACGAGAACGGGGACGAGCACCAGCACCGCGATCACGGGGCGGATGCGACGGGTGGGCGGTGCCGCGGCGGACATTGCGGGCATGGGGTTCCTCGATTCGGAATCTGAGAGAAGGATCGTTCGTTTTACTTCGCTACGCCAATGTGCGGGCAAGGGTGCCTCTTGTCAAGAAGGAACGTTCGTTTTAGATTGGGATCATGGCTCGTGTATCCCAGGAACACCTCGACGCCCGCCGCCGGCAGATCCTCGACGGCGCAGCGCGCTGCTTCGCCCGCAACGGCTTCCATGCCGCCTCGATGCAGGACGTCCTCAGCGAGGTCGGACTCTCCGCGGGGGCTGTCTACCGGTACTTCCGGGGCAAGGACGAGCTCATCGTCGCCATCGCCGAGGAGGCCTTCGGCGGGGTCCGAGCCGCTTTCCACGAGGCCGCTGACGCGACACCGGTGCCGACCCCCGACATCCTGCTGGGCCGCGTGCTGCGCAGGCTCTTCGAGGAACTGGCGCCGGGGGGCGGGGGGCAGGCGTCCGCCGGGCTGATCATCCAGGTGTGGACCGAGACGCTCCGCAACGAGCGGCTCGGCAGGATGCTGGACGGTGCCTTCGCCGATATGCGCGGGGCGTGGGCACGGCTTGCCGACGCCTACCGGGACAGCGGAATCCTCCGGGCCGACGTGGCTTCCGAGGATCTCGCGCAGACGCTTATGGCCACGGCCCAGGGGTTCATCGCCCAGAAGGCGCTGTTCGGTGACGTGGACGTGCGGGTTCTGGAGAACGGGCTGCGCGGGCTGATGTCCATGCGGCTGCCGGAGGTCAGTTAACGTGCCGGAAAAACTTCCGCCCTAACGTTCACAGTCCTGGCCACGAAGCATCACGCCGCCGTCGACGGCTGGTGGTGTGGAGGGCCGCGGTCGGCTGCCGGCTGGACGGGCCCCGCGGCCCCGACCGGATCGAGCTGTGAGGTGGAAGCGTGCAACTGACCCCGCACGAGCAGGAACGCCTGCTCATCCATGTGGCCGCGGATGTCGCGGACAGGCGCCGGGCCCGCGGCGTGAAGCTCAACCACCCCGAAGCGGTGGCCCTGATCACCTCGCACATCCTCGAAGGCGCGCGGGACGGCCGCACCGTCGCCGAACTCATGGCCTCGGGACGCAAGGTGCTCACCCGCGACGACGTCATGCCGGGCATCCCCGAGATGATCCACGACGTCCAGGTGGAGGCGACCTTCCCGGACGGCACCAAGCTCGTCACCGTCCACACCCCGATCGTCTGACCGGGGGTTGCCGACGATGATCCCCGGAGAGATCCTCTACGCCGACGAGCCCGTCATGCTCAACGAGGGGCGTGACGTGATCCGGCTGACCGTGCTCAACGCCGCCGACCGTCCCGTCCAGGTCGGTTCCCACTACCACTTCGCCGAGGCCAACCCCGGCCTCCGCTTCGACCGGCCCGCCGCCCGTGGCCGCCGGCTGCATATCGCCGCGGGCACCGCCGTGCGCTTCGAGCCCGGCATCCCGGTCGAGGTGGCACTCGTACCGCTCGCCGGGCTGCGTGTGGTGCCCGGTCTGCGCGCTGAGACCGGAGGGCCGCTCGATGACTGAGAACGCCGCGCACACCGAGTACTCGGCGACCGCCGCTGTGCTGTCCAGGGCCCGGTACGCGGACCTCTTCGGGCCCACCACCGGGGACCGGATCAGGCTCGCCGACACCGCGCTGCTGGTCGAGGTCGAGGAGGACCGCTCAGGCGGTCCGGGACGCGCCGGGGACGAGGCCGTCTTCGGCGGCGGCAAGGTGATCCGGGAGTCCATGGGCCAGGCGCGTACCACCCGGGCGGAAGGCGCACCGGACACCGTCATCACCGGGGCGGTGATCATCGACCACTGGGGCGTCGTCAAGGCCGACATCGGCATCCGGGACGGGCGCATCACCGGCATCGGGAAGGCCGGGAACCCCGACACGATGGACGGAGTCCATCCCGACCTGGTCATCGGGCCCGAGACCGAGATCATCGTCGGCAATGGGAAGATCATCACGGCCGGGGCGATCGACGCCCATGTGCACTTCATCTCGCCGACCCTGATCGACCAGGCGCTGTCCTCCGGGATCACCACACTGGTCGGCGGCGGCACCGGGCCCGCCGAGGGCACCAAGGCCACCACGATCACACCTGGCTCCTGGCACCTCGCCCGGATGTTCGAGGCCCTGGAGCACAGCCCCGTCAACATCGGACTGCTGGGCAAGGGCAACACCGTCTCGCGCGAAGCGATGTACGCCCAACTGCGTGGCGGCGCCATCGGTTTCAAGATCCACGAGGACTGGGGCGCCACCCCCGCCGCCATCGATGCCTGCCTCACCGTCTGCGACGAGACCGGCGCCCAGCTCGCCATCCACACGGACACCCTGAACGAGGCGGGGTTCGTCGGCGACACCCTGGCGGCCATCAGGGGCCGCACCATCCACGCTTACCACACCGAGGGCGCGGGCGGCGGTCACGCCCCGGACATCATCACGGTCGTCTCCGAGCCGTACGTGCTGCCCAGCTCCACCAATCCGACCCGGCCGCACACCGTCAACACCATCGAGGAACACCTCGACATGCTGATGGTCTGCCACCACCTCAACCCGGCAGTCACCGAGGACCTGGCGTTCGCCGAATCACGTATCCGGCCCTCCACCATCGCCGCCGAGGACGTGCTCCACGACCTCGGCGCGATCTCCATCATCTCCTCGGACTCCCAGGCCATGGGCCGCATCGGCGAGGTGATCCTGCGGACCTGGCAGACCGCGCACGTCATGAAGCAGCGCCGCGGAGCGCTTCCCGGAGACGGTCGCGCCGACAATCTACGGGCCCGTCGCTATGTCGCCAAATACACCATCAACCCGGCCGTCGTACAGGGCATGGACCACGAGATCGGCTCGATCGAGCAGGGCAAGCTCGCCGATCTGGTGCTCTGGGAACCCGCCTTCTTCGGGGTCAAGCCCCAACTCGTGATCAAGGGGGGCCAGATCGCCTACGCGCAGATGGGCGACGCCAACGCCTCCATCCCCACCCCGCAACCGGTGCTGCCCCGCCCCATGTTCGGTGCCACGGGACGAGCCCCGGCGGCCAACTCCGTCAACTTCACCACCGAGCAGGCGGTCGAGGACGACCTCCCCGGACGCCTCGGCCTCGGCAAGCCCTTCACCCCGATCCGCAGCACCCGCCGGGTGACCAAGGCCGACATGCGGGAGAACACCGCCCAGCCGCGTGTCCAGGTCGACGCGGACACCTTCACGGTCACGATCGACGGCGAAACCGTCGAACCGGCACCCGTGGAAGTACTGCCCATGGCCCAGCGGTACTTCCTGTTCTGACCCATGGAAACGAACGACCGCGCACACGCCGCTGATTCCACCCGATCCGCCCTCCTCATCCTCGCGGACGGACGCTTCCCCGCCGGAGGACATGCGCACTCCGGCGGGGTGGAGGCGGCCGTCAAGGCGGGCCGGATCCGGGACGCGGCCGGACTCGGCGCCTTCTGCCAGGGCCGACTGCACACCGCAGGTCTGACCGCTGCCGCGCTCGCCGCAGCCGCGGCGGGCGGGCTCGACCCGCTGGCACTGGACGCCGCCGCCGATGCCCGCACCCCGTCACCCGTACTGCGCAGCACCGCCCGCAGACTCGGCCGCCAGCTGATGCGGGCCGCCCGGACCGTATGGCCGTCGCCCGAACTCGACGCACTCGCCGCCGCACATCCCAAGGGCGCACACCAGCCGGTGGTACTGGGCCTCACCGCACGGGCCGCGGGACTGACCGAGCGGGACGCCGCCCACTGCGCCGTGTACGAGACGGTCAGCGGGCCCGCCTCCGCCGCCGTACGCCTGCTGGGCCTCGACCCCTTCGAGGCCACCGCAGTACTCGCGCGCCTCGCACCGGCCATGGACCAGGTCGCGGACCACGCCACGGCCGCCGCCCGGCAGGGGATCGACGCCCTGCCCGCCGTCTCGGCGCCGCTGCTCGACATCACCGCCGAACAGCACGCGGCCTGGCCGGTACGCCTCTTCGCCTCATAACCCCCACTGGAGCCGTCCCATGCACCTCAGCCAAAACCACACCACGCACCCCGACCACATCGACCACGACGGCCCGTCGGCTGTGAGCGCCGACGCCATGCGCCCCAACGGCAGCCGGCGCGCCCTGCGTATCGGCCTCGGTGGGCCGGTCGGCTCCGGGAAGACCGCAACCGTCGCCGCCCTCTGCCGGGCCCTGCGCGACCAGTTCTCCATCGCGGTCGTCACCAACGACATCTACACCCGCGAGGACGCCGAGTTCCTGCTGCGCAACGCGGTGCTGCCGCCCGAGCGGATCCAGGCGGTCGAGACCGGAGCCTGCCCGCACACCGCGATCCGCGACGACATCTCCGCCAACCTCGAAGCGGTGGAGGACCTGGAGGACACCGTCGGCCCCCTGGACCTGATCCTCGTCGAGTCCGGCGGCGACAACCTCACGGCCACCTTCTCCAAGGGCCTGGTCGACGTTCAGATCTTCGTGATCGACGTGGCCGGCGGTGATGACATCCCCCGCAAGGGCGGCCCAGGGGTCACCACCGCCGACCTCCTGGTCGTTAACAAGACCGATCTCGCCCCCCACGTCGGCTCCGACCTGGACCGGATGGCCCGCGACGCCAGGGAACAGCGCGGCGAACTCCCCGTCGCCTTCACCTCCCTGACCGGTGAGGACGGCGTCGGCCCGGTGGCGAACTGGGTACGCGCCCGGCTCTCCGCATGGACCGCCGAAGCGTGAGCGTCCAGGCCAGGGCACGCATCGTCGCGACCCGCGACGGGGGACTGCCCGTGCTCGAAAGCGCGGGGCCGCTCGCACTGCGCCGCACCCGGGCTGACGGAGCGCACACCCGCGTCACCGTGGTCGGCGCCATGAGCGCACCGCTCGGCGGTGACCGACTGGCCATCGAGGCCCAGGTCCGCGAGGGCGCCCGGCTGTACGTCGACTCCGCGGCGGCGACAGTCGCCCTGCCCGGCCGCGCACCCGAACCCGCGGTTTACGAGATCACACTGGACGTGGCGGACGACGCCGAAGTGCGCTGGCTGCCCGAACCGCTGATCAGCGCCCGGGGGAGCGAACTGCGGATGCGCACCAGTGTCCGGCTCGCCCCCACGGCACGGCTGGTACTGCGGGAGGAGCAGATCCTCGGCCGTCACGGGGAGGAGACCGGCAGCCTCACTTCCCGCCTGACCGTGCTTCGCGCCGGGCGCCCGCTGCTCGACCAGGAACTCGCCTACGGGCCGGCCGCGCCCGAAGGCTGGGACGGCCCGGCAGTGCTCGGCGGACACCGGGCGGTCGGTCAACTCCTCATCGTGGACCCAGAGTTCGAAAAACACCCAGCCCGGACACGGCAGTTCGGGACGAGCGCGGTACTCACCCCGCTCGCGGGCCCTGCCGTGCTGGTCACCGCCGTGGCACCCGACGCGCTCGCGCTGCGCCGGATACTCGACACCGCGCTCAGCGCCGGCAGCGACAGCGGCAACGGCTGAACGGGCGGCGGTTCAGCGCCGCAGCCGGGGAAACCTCCTGCCCTGCTGCTGCGCCGCGGCCTCCCGCTCCTTCACCGTGGCCGCGTACTCGTCCACGTACTCCTGACCCGACAGGGCGAGGATCTCGTACATGATCTCGTCGGTCACCGCGCGCAGCACCGACTTCTCGTTCTCCATGCCCTCATAGCGCGAGAAGTCCAGCGGCTCCCCGAACCTGATCGTCACCCGCTTGATCCTCGGCAGCTTCTGCCCGGGCGGCTGGACCTCGAACGTGCCGACCATCGCACATGGCACCACCGGCACCCGCGCCCTGAGCGCCATCACCGCGACTCCGACCTTGCCCTTGTACAGCCGCCCGTCATGCGAGCGGGTCCCTTCCGGGTAGATGCCCAGCAACTCGCCGCGCTCCAGCACCCCGAGTCCCTCGCGGATGGCCGCCTGCCCGGCTTCCTTGCCCGACCGGTCCACCGGGATCTGCCCCGCACTGCGGAAGAACTCCGCGGTCAGCCTGCCCTTGACGCCAGGACCGGTGAAGTACTCGGCCTTGGCCAGGAAAGTGATGCGGCGTCTGATGATGGCGGGCATCAGAAAGTGGTCGGAGAAGGACAGATGGTTCCCCGCGATGATCGCCGCACCCTCGTCCGGAATGTACTCAAGACCTTCGATCCTGGGCCGGAACAGCAACCGCAGCAACGGGCCCAGCAGCACATACTTGAGCACGTAATAGAACACCGGGTCTCTCCCAACTCACCGGATCAGCTCCGGTGCCGCGTTCTGGCAGGGCTTGAGGTGCTGGGGCGGGGCGCGAGTGTGCGGCTTTCAGCCTCCGCCAGTTTGCAGTATCTGGGACGTGATTCCAGCGATCAATTCGGGTGACAATCACTATGGCCCTTTTCGTCGCTGGTCGATGTGTTCCGGCCGCTCGGTCGGACAGTCCGGTGGCGTCCGGTCCCGCGCCGGAAGCGGTGCGGTGTGCGGCCTCCTGAGTGGCGGTGAAGCCGTTTCATGCCCCTGTAGGCCGGCGGCTGAGGTGGCTCCGGGTGTGTCCGGTCGAGGTCGGGTACGCGTGATCAGGAGTATTCCGCCCCTGACGCCGATGCGTCGGGCCGCGAGGCGGCGCCGTGGAAAAGCTGAGCCCGCCGCGTGAGCAGCGGGATGCGGTCAGCGAGCACCCGCAGCCGGAGTCCCCGGACCGGGAACGGTCCCGTCCGGGCTGAACCGGGCCCGTGGATCCTCCGCCGGACCATGGAGCGGAAAGTTGTCAGGGCCACGGTCTGCCGCGGGGTCGAGTGGCCTTGGTGTCCGGAGGCGATTCGGGCATCGGTCGGGCTGTGGCGCCGGCGTTCGCGCGGCAGGGCGAGCGGGCTGCCGCTCTGGAGGCGACCCGCGCACGCGCACACGGGTCCTCAGAAGATCAGCACCAAGGCGAAGACCAGGAAGAACGCCGCGAACAGCAAGACCACAATCGAGATCGCGGTCAACGGCCCCTTCGCCCAGCCACGAGTGGGCTTCCTGTACGGGCCGGCGCCCGAGGACGTGCTCGACTCCGCGGGCGGGGTCTGTCCTGCGGGTGTCGAACCGCCGTCCGGGCCCGCTGTCCGGGCGGGGTCGGGGTCGGGGTTGTACTCGGGTCGGTTGCTGTTCATACCAATGAAGTGCCCTTTTTGGGGAAAATTGCACGCTTTTCCGCAACAAAGGCTCTGGCGTATCCGGAGCGACTGCCGCCAACACACGTCAGGTCGGTTTGGAGGCCAGCATCCCGAGGGTGACCAGACCGAGCACGATCCAGGCGAACCACAGCCAGCCGTTGCTGCCGAGCGCGACCGTGTAGCCGGTGATGAGCACCAGGCTGATGACGGTGAGCACACCCATCGTCTTCGTGGCTCCGGACATATGCGTCCTCCTCCCGGCCGGCCGCCATGGCTCGGGCCCGTGGCCGCAGCCGTGGCCACGGGCGTGCAGCCATCGTGACCCCGGCGACGGGTCCCGCGCCACTCTCCGGCCCGGATCCGGGCCGGGGCCGAGCAGCTCAGCGCCCCCGGGCCTGGAGCGAGGCCAGATACGCGTTGTACGCCTCCAGCTCCTTGTCGCCGTCCCGGTCGGCCGCCCGGTCCTTGCGAACCGCCTGGCGCTGCTCGGAGTGGTACCACTGGTACACCAGGGCGATCAGCACCAGCACGGACGGGATCTCGCTGAAGGCCCAGGCGATCCCGCCCGCCGCGTTCTGGTCGGAGATCGCGCTGATCGCCAGGCTCGCCGGGGGATCGGCGTATGTCCGCACCATCGGCTCGCTCGCCATCATCAGCGCGATTCCGAAGAACGCGTGGAACGGCATGCCGGCGAACAGCTCCAGCATCCGCATCACGTAGCCGGGACGGTTCGGGCCTGGATCGACCCCCATGATCGGCCAGAAGAAGATCAGGCCCACCGCGAGGAAGTGGAGCATCATCCCGATGTGCCCGGCCCTGGAACCCATCAGGGTGTCGAACAGCGGGGTGAAGTAGAGCCCGTAAAGGCTCGCGATGAACATCGGGATGGTGAACGCGGGATGCGTGATGATCCGCATATAGCGGCTGTGCAGCAATGCCAGCAGCAGTTCGCGCGGCCCCCTGCTGCCTCGTCTGGCCACCGGCAGCGCACGCAGCGCCAGGGTCATCGGGGCACCGAGCAGCAGCAGGATCGGCGACAGCATGCTGATCACCATGTGCTGCACCATGTGCACGCTGAACATCACCATGCCGTAGTCGTTCAGCTTGGTGCACATCACCAGGGCGATGCTCAGTACACCTACGGTGAACGCGACCGTGCGGCCCACCGGCCAAGCGTCACCGCGCCGCACCAGCCGGATGACGCCCCAGCCGTACAGTCCCAGGGCGAGCAGGCAGCCGATCAGGAACACCGGATCCGGCGACAGCTCGAGCCCGCGGCCCAGCGTGAACGGCGGCAGATCCATCGGCATACCGTGCTCGCCTTGGCCGCCGTGCCCGCTGTGATCCATCTGCGTACTCCTGGAGCGTCCCGATTCGGGGTTGTTGTCCGCACCAGACTAGAACCGCCCGCGGCCGCGGCTGCGGGCGGGGGCGGTTCTGCGGATGACCACGGTGGTACCGATCAGCGGACCGGCGTCCGAATCAGAGGACGCACTCGGCCTCGGCGTAGCGCTCGTCCGGCACCGTCTTGAGCGTCTCGACGGCATGCGCCAGGGGCACCATGGTGATGTCCGTGCCACGCAGGGCCGTCATCATGCCGAACTCGCCGCGGTGCGCGGCTTCCACGGCGTGCCAGCCGAACCGGGTGGCCAGGACGCGGTCGTACGCGGTCGGCGTGCCGCCGCGCTGCACATGCCCGAGGATCACCGGCCGGGCCTCCTTGCCGAGCCGGTCCTCCAGCTCGATGGAAAGCTGCCGGGCGACTCCCGCGAAGCGCTCGTGGCCGTAGATGTCCTTGCCGCCCTCGTCGAACTCCATGCTGCCCGCACGCGGCTTGGCGCCTTCGGCGACGACCACGATCGCGAACCGCTTGCCTGCCTCGAAGCGCTCGCCGACCCGCTTCGTCAGCTCGTCTATGTCGAAGGGGCGCTCGGGCACCACGATCGCGTGCGCGCCCGCGGCCATACCGGAGTGCAGGGCGATCCAGCCGGTGTGCCGGCCCATGACCTCCACGATCAGCACCCGCTGGTGCGACTCGGCCGTGGTCTTCAGCCGGTCCAGAGCCTCGGTCGCGACACCGACGGCGGTGTCGAAGCCGAACGTCACATCGGTCGACGCGATGTCGTTGTCGATGGTCTTCGGCACGCCCACGATCGGCAGCCCGGCCTCGGAGAGCAGATTGGCGGCCTTCAGTGTGCCCTCGCCGCCGATCGGGATGATCGCGTCGAGGCCGAGCTCGGCGACATGGCCCTTGGCGCGCTCGACACCGTCGACGAGATGCGCCGGCTGGACCCGGGACGAGCCGAGGATCGTGCCGCCGCGCGCCAGGATGCCGGCGACGGCGTCCAGGTCGAGCTTGCGGTAGTCGGCCTCCAGCAGGCCCTTCCAGCCGTCGTGGAAACCGATGACCTCGTCGCCGTGATCGACGACCGCCCGGTGCACGACGGAACGGATGACCGCGTTCAGGCCGGGGCAGTCGCCCCCGGAGGTCAGGACACCAATGCGCATTGCCCGAATACCTTTGCAACGTGGCTGACTCCCGGACCACGTCGTCCGGTGGGATCCCCGCCACCCTACCGGCGCGGGGCCCCCTGAGCCGAACCGGAAGTCCGCCCAGTGGACACCGGCGCAGATGTGCGAACGGCCCGGCGGATGAGCGCCGGGCCGTTCGTCTTCGTTCGTCGCAAGGGCCGCTCAGACGAGCGCTCAGAGCGGGTTCAGGGGACCGCTCAGGCGGGCTGCGTCGCCGCCCTGATCCGCTCGCTGCGCAGTGCCTCGTACCAGCGGTCGTCGGTCGGGGGCAGCGCGTTCACGTCCAGTGCCAGCTTCAGCAGCAGGTCCGCGATCTGCGGATTGCGGGCCATGACCGGGCCGTGCATGTACGTGCCGAACACGGTGTCGTTGTAGGCGCCCTCGGTGCCGTCCCCGGTGCCGTTGCCCTTGCCGAGCACGGTGCGGGCGAACGGCCGGGCCGAGGGGCCGAGATGGGTGATGCCCTGGTGGTTCTCGAACCCGGTGAGCTGGGGCAGGCCGAGCCGCGGATCGATGTCGGCCAGCACGTCGCCGACGCAGCGCTCGCCCTCGCCACGGGTCGACACGACATCGAGCAGACCGAGACCGGGCTCGCGTTGGCCGATGTCGTTGATGAACTCATGGCCCAGGATCTGGTAGCCGGCGCAGACCGAGAAGATGATCGCGCCGTTGGAGGCGGCCCGGCTCAGTCCGCCGTCGCGTCGCAGCCGCTCGGCCGCGAGCCGCTGCGGGCGGTCCTCGCCGCCGCCGATCAGATAGATGTCACCGGAGGTCGGCACCGGCTGGTCGCTGCGGACGTCGACGCGGGTCACGTCCAGGCCGCGCTGCCGGGCACGCCGCTCCACGACCAGGGCGTTGCCTTGGTCCCCGTACGTGCTGAGCAGGTCCGGGTAGACCCACACCAGACGCAGGCTGCTGTCGCTCATGCTCGTCTTCCTCTGCATCTTCTGCGATTTCTGCGATCTCTGCGATCAGCGGGGGTCAGTTGCCGACGCGGCGGCGGACGTCCTGGAAGGCGGTGTAGTTGGCGATGAGCTCGATCCGCCCGGGCGGGGCTGCCTGCACGGCAGCGTCGAGGGTGTCGCATACCCGGAAGTCCAGACCAGCGACCTCAAGGCGTACAGCCAGGTCGAGTCTGCGGTCACCGATCACGAAGATCGGGTGACCGGCGAGCCGGGTGTAGTCGACGTCCCACAGCCAGGAGGTGTCGGTGCCGTCGGCGCCGCGGGCGTTGACGGAGAGGATCACCGGGGTTGGCGGCGGGTCGATCAGCGAGAAGGTCTCCAGCCAGCCGGCCGGGTTCTTCGCCAGCAGCAGCCGTACGTCACGGCCCAGGAAGGAGACCACGTCGTATCTGCCCGCGACCGCCTGCACCTGGTACATGCGCTCCAGGGCGACCTGAGGCGGGACACCGAACACGGCGGCGACCGCGGCGGAGGTGGCCGCGTTCGCCTTGTTGGCGCGGCCCGGGAGCTGGAGGTGGATCGGCCAGGCGGAGCCGTGCGGGTCCAGAACGTGGTCGCCGCTGAGCGCCCAGCTCACGGCGGGCCGCCGGAAGCCGCACTCGCCGCAGAACCAGTCGTCTCCGGGGCGCTGCATCACACCGCCGCAGGCGGGGCACGACCAGGCGTCGTCCTTCCACTCCTGGCCGGCGGCCACCCAGACGACGGTGGGGGAGGACGAGGCGGCCCACACGACGAGCGGGTCGTCGGCGTTGGCGACCACCACGGCTTTGGTGCCGGACAGGCCCTCACGCCACTTCTCGGCCAGCATCCGGGTCTCGGCGGCGCGGTCCAGCTGGTCACGGGAGAGATTGAGCAGGGCGATGGCCTTGGGCGTGGTGTCCCGGGCGACACCCGCCAGGTACTTCTCGTCCACCTCGATCACGCCGTACCTGGCGTCGGAGCCGCCGGCGAGCGCTGAGGTGATGCCCGCGGGCATGTTGGCGCCCAGCGCGTTGGAGACGACCGGGCCGCTGGCGCGCAACGCCTCGGCGATCAGGCGGGTGGTCGTGGTCTTGCCGTTCGTCGCCGAGACCAGGATGACATCGAGGTGCTGGGCCAGAGCGCTCAGCAGGTCCGGGTCGAGCTTGAGCGCCACCCGGCCGCCGATCACCGATCCGCTGCCGCGTCCCGCCGCACGCGACACCGCCGCTGCGGCCTTGCCGGCCGTCACGGCCAGCTTGGCTCGTGGCGACAGCGGCTCTGCGTTGCCAGGGTGTCCTGCCATCGTCCTAGATCCTCCTTGCGTCGGTCGGGCATCAGCCTATCGAGCTCCGGCCGACCGCCCGACTCCGGCTCCACGGCGAAACCGGGAGGTCACCGAGGGGGGCGCCGCCGGGGGCGGGGCGGAACGTAGGCTTACCGCCATGCCCAAGCGTTCGATCCCCGGCAGTTCCGGACTCGTACGAGCCATGAGCCTGCTCGGAGATCCGGTGCTGCACACCCCGTGCGAGCCCGTCACCGACTTCGGCGCTTCGCTCGCGTCGCTCATCGAGGACATGTTCGCCACGATGTACGCAGCCCAGGGCGTCGGCCTCGCCGCGAACCAAGTAGGCGTCCCCCTGAGGGTGTTCGTCTACGACTGCCCGGACGACGAGGATGTCCGCCACATCGGCCATCTGGTCAACCCGCGACTCGTCGCGGCCGACGGGATCACGCTACGCGGCCCCGAAGGCTGTCTCTCGCTGCCCGGACTCGAGGCGGGCACACCCCGGTACGACCGCGCCGTGGTCGAAGGCGCCACGATGGACGGGGATCCGGTGCGTGTGGAGGGCACGGGCTTCTTCGCCCGCTGCCTCCAGCACGAGTGCGACCATCTGGAGGGCGGGATCTATCTGGACCACGTCACGGGCTTGCGCCGCAACCGTGCCCTGCGGGCGGTGCGGCGGGCGCCCTGGGCGCGCGGCCGGGAGCTCCCGGGCAACCTGCTGTAGCCGCCCGTGGCCCGGGCGTGCCCGGGCCATGCGGCTTGGAGGAGCCTTGAGCAAGCCCCGATGGTGCTCCTCCAGGGCCTACAGCCCCGTACCCTTGCCGCGGTCCTCCACCTCGGCGAGCCGGCCCCAGAGCAGGTCGACCAGGCTCGTCACGAGCTGGGTCCGGGAACAGGGCCGCTCGCCGAGCCACCAGTCGCCGGCGGCGTGCATCATGCCGACGATCCCGTGGCCCCAGACCCTGGCCAGTTCACTGCCGCCCGGCCCGAGGTCGACGCGGTCCTCGATGAGTTTGCCCAGCTCCTCGCCCAGGCGGCGCAGCAGCGGGGCGGAGTGCCGGCCGATGTCGAAGCCGCGCGTGGACTGCTCGGCGGCGTGGGGGTCATCGGCCGGATGCATCAGGAAGCGGTAGACCTGGGGCGCGGCCTCGATGGTGGCGAGATAGGTGTCGATGGTGTTCTCGACCCGTCCGCGCCGGTCCGCGGGCGCGTCGGCCGCGGCGCGCAGGGCGTCCAGCAGGGCATCGGTGTGGCGCTTGGCGAGGGCCCGGTAGAGGCCGCTCTTGTCACCGAAGTGCCGGTAGAGGATCGGCTTGGTGATTCCGGCCTCGGCCGCGATCGCGTTCATCGACGCCTGAGGCCCGTCCCGGAGCACCACGCGGTCCGCGGCTTCGAGCAGCTCGCGCCGCCGCTGGTCCGCCGACCGCTGCTGGTCGGTCTGCTGAGTGGTGCTGTCCATGGTGGTTCTCCCCGCCCGTGTGTATTCCGTGAGGCCTGCGCAAAGTAACACTCCGCAGGGATACCGTGCCGAACGGACCGGTTCCGGTTGACAGCTCCTACCCGGCGGTAACAGACTGCGGTTACCGCTAGTAACGCCGCTGGCAGTACGCGGCTCGGTGCACATCAGGAGGGGACTATGACCGAGTTCGCGCTCGATCTCAACCACGAGCAGAAGCAGGTCCGTGACTGGCTGCACGGCTTCGCCAGGGATGTGATCCGCCCGGCCGCCGCCGAGTGGGACGAGCGCGAGGAGACACCCTGGCCGGTCATCCAGGAGGCGGCGAAGGTCGGCATCTACTCCCTGGACTTCTACGCCCAGCAGTACTTCGACCCCACCGGCCTCGGCATCCCCATGGCGATGGAGGAGCTCTTCTGGGGGGACGCCGGGATCGCCCTGTCCATCGTCGGCACCGGCCTCGCCGCGATCGGTGTGGTCGCCAACGGTACCGAGGAGCAGGTCGGCACCTGGATCCCGCAGATGTACGGGGACGTCGACGACGTCAAGGTCGCCGCGTTCTGCTCGTCCGAGCCCGACGCCGGATCAGACGTGGGCTCGATGCGCACCCGGGCCGTCTACGACCAGGCCAAGGACGAGTGGGTGCTCAACGGCACCAAGACCTGGGCGACCAACGGCGGCATCGCCAACGTCCATGTCGTCGTCGCGGTGGTGGACCCGGAGCTCGGCAGCAAGGGCCACGCCTCCTTCATCATCCCGCCGAACACCCCCGGGCTGTCCCAGGGGCAGAAGTTCAAGAAGCACGGCATCCGCGCCTCCCACACCGCCGAGGTCGTCCTGGAAGACGTCCGGGTCCCCGGTCGCTGCCTGCTCGGTGGAAAGGAGAAGCTCGACGAGCGCCTCGCCCGTGCCCGCGAACGGGCCAGGGCGGGCAGCGGCAGCGAGCGCGTGAAGAACGCCGCCATGGCCACCTTCGAGGCCTCCCGTCCGGCCGTGGGCGCCATGGCGGTCGGCACGGCACGGGCCGCGTACGACTACGCGCTCGACTACGCCAGGAACCGCGAGCAGTTCGGGCGCCCGATCATCGACAACCAGGGCATCGCCTTCCAGCTCGCCGATATGCGCACCCAGATCGACGCGGCCCGGTTGCTGGTCTGGCGCGCCTCCTGGATGGCGGTCAGCGGCAAGCCATTCACGGCGGCCGAGGGCTCGATGTCCAAGCTGTTCGCCAGCGAGGTCGCCAAGAAGGTCACCGCCCAGGCCGTCCAGATCCTCGGCGGCAACGGCTTCACCCGGGAGTACCCGGTGGAGCGCATGCACCGCGACAGCGCGATCTACACCATCTTCGAGGGCACCAGCGAGATCCAGCGCCTGGTGATCGCCCGCACCCTCGCGGGCATGCCCATCCGCTGAGCTCCGCAGGGACGGAAGAACCTCCGCGGCTGGGCCGTCCCGCCCCCTGCTGAGTGCAGGGCGGCGGGGCTTCCGCCTGTCCGCACTCCGCTACCGGCAAAAGCGGAAGAGGCCGTCGACGTAGAACAGCGGGTAAGGATCCTTGATCACTGGCGTGCGCTGCACAGTCTCCACAGACCCCTCCGGTCGGATCTCACCCGGCACGTCGACGGTTACCTTGGTCGGCTCCCCGTCGGCGAAGTCGTTGCTCTCCACGTTGAACTCGTAGGTGCAGACGTAGCGGGTGTGGTTCGTGATCCTGATCCTCAGATCAACCGGGAGCCCCACGTGGCGTTCCGACAAGGGGCCGAACAGGACCTCGACATCCGCCTTCGGCGGGTGCTGCTCGTCAAGGCGCTCCATGAAGCACCAGTCGATGTCCTCAACTGGTTTCGGGCAGGTCTCCGCCCCGCGCGCGCGAACTGGGTCCTCGGGCCTGGAACACCCGACGAGGACCATCGGAAGCAGCAAGCAGACAACAGCGATGCGGCAGCGGCGAATGACGGCCCCCTCGGTCAGCGCAAGCTTAACCGGCACCCCTGTCCGTCGATCCACCACTCGTTGCAGGGGGCGCTATGCCCGTGCGGCGCCATCGCCGCAGAGCACGAGTTCCTCGAACCGACCGTCCGGATATCCCCGTGCTCAAGCCGCCGCGCCCCTGTCTGTACATGCCGGTGAATCCGTGCCGCTGTGCACCGCTGTCATGCCCGACAACGACGGAGTCCTACGGGCTCGTTGGCGAACCGAGCCGACGCCGAGGACCGCGACCGGGCACTTTGTCAGGCCCACGGGTGAGCGCTTCGACCTCACCCCCACAGCAGCCGAATCCATCGAGGCGAGCGTGTTCGTACGTGTGTTCGAGTCTATGCGGATGGCGTTCCACCGCGCATACTCAGCTCCAATGACTAAGCGACCCGCGCTCCGGCGCCATCTGCCCACCAGTCCCTTCAAAGCCCCCGTACAGCCCGTGGAGAAGCACTTCGTCGTTGGAGACCGCGTCTCCCATGACGAGCACGGACTGGGAAGGATCATCGGCGCGGAGCCGATCGGCGGGGCACTGCTCGTCGACTTCGGTTCCGGGCAGACCCGTATCGCCATCCCCTACAGCGGGATGTACAAGCTCTGACGGCCATGTCAGTGCGGCCTGTGACAATCAAGCCATCCCGTTCGCGCCTCTGGCTGGGCGCGGCACTCGGACCCGCCCGTCGGCCCCAGCCGGGGACAGCGACCGACGGGCGGGACGGACTCTCCCTGCCCCTGACACACGCCTTCAGCGCCATCCCCTCGCCCCGATCGAGTCCGGTCGCCCCAGCGTGAGCCGTGACCGCGGACTGCGCGGCGCACGCCGTGTCCACGGTCAGCGCCCCGGTCTTGCCGCCCTCGCTGCGGCGCATACACCGCGACATCGCGATCTACCTTCGAGGGCACCAGCCAGATCCAGCGCCTGGTGATCGCCCGAACCCCTGGCAGGCATCCCCATCCGCTGACCGCTGACATACGAGAGTGGGGCGGGACGCGGCAGCCGCCGCGTCC
>NZ_JBHXFA010000036.1:47697-51969 GCF_042724175.1 Streptomyces sp. NPDC127084 | reverse complement strand
GCAGAGCCCCCGTCCGATCGGACGGGGGCTCTGCGCCGTGCTCAGCGCACCTCAGTTCCGGCGCTCCCAGCGGTAGAACTCGTGCGCCATCGCGTCCTTCGGGCTCCGCCAGGTCTCGGGGTCGTAGGCGCTGACGTACGCGGAGAGCTTGTGGCTCACATCGCGGAAGTCAGGGTGGTCCACGACCTTGGCGACGGCAGGTCCGGGGGGCCGGTCCGCCTCGATCAGATGCAGATAGACGTCGCCGAATTGGAACAGCGTCCGCCGGGTGACCCCGACGAGGCCCGGCAGTTCACCCCGGTCGGATTCCTCGAACACCTTGGCGATGTCGGGTGCCGTGCCGGGTGCCATACGGGCGACGATCAGAGCTTGGTGCATCGGGGAGGGTCCCTTCGGTGGGTACGGGCTGGGTCAGTCGGTGGTGACCGCGACGACGTCGCGCTCGCGTGCCCGCTGCTCGATCTTGTCCCGGATGAGCTGCATCTGGACCTTGGAGTTGCGGTTGATGTTGTCGGTCATCCAGTCGTCGTCGACCGGCGCTTCCGGCTTCATCGCGAAGTCCTGCGTCCAGTGCATCAGGACACCCTTCGGGGTCTCCTTGTACGTCCAGCGGATGTCCATGTGCTGGAACGGGCCGGTCTCGACGCGCCGGGCACGGACCGTCAGCCCCTTGCGGTCGGTGGTGCGCTCCGACACCCAGCTCCACACCGTGCCGTTCTCGTCGGGGTGCATGGTCAGCCGGAACGTCGTGGTGTTCCGGTCGCGTTCGAGTACGTCGACCGACGCGTACTCGCTGAACAGCTGGGGCCAGTTCTCGATGTCGTTGGTCATGTCCCAGACGAGGTCGAGCGGTGCCTCGATGATGATCTGGTTCTCGGTGTGCCCGGACACTTCACGCTCCTGCCATGAGGGAGTTGTTGACGAGGTCGAGGAACTCGCGCGGGGTCTTGCAGCGGTCCGCGTCGGGCGGCAGCGGGCGGCCGTAGCGGTTCTCCAGCTCACCGACGATGCCCAGCAGGCCGAGCGAGTCGAGCCCGTACTCGTCGAACCGGGCCTCGGGCCGGCCGCCCATCTCCGCGGGGTCGACCGTGATACCGGCGCCCTTCTTCATCAGGTCGGCCAGTTCCTCGATGGTCAGCTTGGTGATTTGCGTGGTCATGTGAGAGACCTCCGTCTCACGAGGGGTTGTCGGCGCCGCGCCTGAGCACCAGCGCCGAGTTCGAGCCCATCAGTCCTCGGCTGAGGATCAGGGCCGTACGCAGTTCGGCGGGCCGTGCCCGGCCGGTCACCACTTCCAGGTCGTGGCACACGTCGAACACATTGGGTGTGGGCGGGATGAGACCGTCCTGGAGGGCGAGTACCGCGGCCGCGGTGTCCAGCACCGGGGCGCCGCAGTAGGCCCTGCCCGTACCGGTCTTGGGGGCGGTGACCGGCACTCGGGTGCAGTGCGGGCCCAGGGCGTCGGCGATCGCCATGGCCTCGGCCCGGTCCGCCTCGGGGATGCCGAGAGCGTCCGCGAACACGACGTCGATCTCCTCGGGGGCGCACTCCGCGTCCGCGAGGGCTCCACGGATCGCGTGGGCGAGACCTTCGCGGGACTGCTGCCAGCGCGACGCGCCGGTGAATGTCGCGGCATGACCCGCCACGACCGCGCGCACCGGGGCGCCCCGCTCGCGGGCCGTGGCCTCCGCCTCCACGACGAGCATCCCGCCGCCCTCGGCGGGTACGAAACCGCAGGCGCTCGGGGTGAACGGCCGGTACGCGCGGTCGGCCTCCTCGCACAGACTCAGTTCCCGGTAGCCGAGCTGGCAGACGAGTGAGTACGGCGCGAGTGGTGCCTCGGCCGCGCCGATGACCACCGTGTCGGTGCCCCGGGCGATCGCCCGGCCGGCGTGCGCGATGGCGTCCAGACCGCCTGCCTCGTCGCTCGCCACCACACCGCAGGGGCCCTTGAAGCCGCCGCGGATCGAGATCTGACCGGTGCTCGCCGCGTAGAACCAGGCGATGGACTGGTACGGGCCGACATAGCGCGAGCCCTGCCCCCACAGGCGTTGCAGCTCGCGCTGGCCGAACTCACCGCCGCCGGATCCGGCGGCGGTGACCACTCCTATGCCGAACGGGTTGCCGGCGCTGTCGCCCGGGACGATCCGCGCCTCCGCCAGCGCCATGTCGGCGGCGGCCATGGCGAAGTGCGTGAACCGGTCGGTCTGTACGAGGAAACGTTCCTCCACTACGGACTCGGGTGTGAAGCCGCGGACTTCGCCGGCGATGCGGACCGGCAGATGCTCGCAACCCTCCCGGGTGATGTGGTCGAGGACGCTCAGGCCTTCCCGTGTGGCCTTCCAGAAGGCGTCGGTGCCGACCCCGTTGGGGGCGACGACACCCATTCCGGTGATGACCGGACGCCGGTTCTGCCGAGGACTCATCTTGTCCTCCCTCCTGGCCGGGTCAGCACCACGGCGGACTGGAACCCGCCGAAGCCGCTGCCGACCGAGAGCACATTGCGCAGCTTGAGAGCGCGCGCCGTGCGCGGCACATAGTCGAGATCGCACTCGGGGTCGGGCGTCTCGTAGTTCGCCGTCGGCGGCACCACCTGGTTGGCGAGTGCCAGCACACAGGCGACGATCTCAATCGCGCCGATGGCCCCGAGCGAGTGGCCCACCATGGACTTGATGGAACTCATCGGCACCTGGTAGGCGTGTGCCCCCAGCGACTCCTTGACGGCGGCCGTCTCGTGGCGGTCGTTCTGCTGGGTGCCCGAGCCATGCGCGTTGACGTAGTCGATGTCCGAGCCGTCGAGCCGGGCGTGATCGAGCGCGGTGTCGATCGCGCGGGCCATCTCCAGACCCTCCCGGGTCAGGCCCGTCATGTGGTACGCGTTGCCGAAGGTGGCGTAGCCGCCTACCTCGCAGTACACGGTGGCACCCCGGGCACGCGCGTGTTCGAGCTCCTCCAGGACGAGAACGGCTCCGCCCTCACCCATCACGAACCCGTCCCGGTTCGCGTCGAAGGGGCGCGAGGCATGGGCCGGATCGTCGTTGTTGGCGGAGGTCGCCTTGATCGCGTCGAAGCAGGCCACCGTGATCGGGGATATGGGGGAGTCGGACGCGCCCGCTACGCAGACGTCGACCCTCCCCTCCTCTATCGCGTGGAAGGCGTAGCCGATCGCGTCCAGACCGGAGGTGCAGCCCGTGGACACGGTCTGCACCGGTCCCCGGGCACCGGTCTGCTCAGCGACCTCGGAGGCGAGGGTGCTGGGCGCGAACGCCCGGTGCAGATGCGGCTCCGCCTCGCTGTGGTCGACGTCCCAGCGCCGCCCGGAGCTGCTGACCTTGACGTAGTCGTGCTCCAGGCGGGTGGTGCCGCCGACCGCGGTGCCCAGGGAGACACCGATGCGCCAGGAGTCTTCCCGGTCTGGGTCGAGCCCCGCGTCACGCAGTGCCTCCCTGGCCGCGACCAGGGCGAACTGGACGTACCGGTCCGCGCGCTGGATCGTCGCCGGGTCAAGGCCGTGGGTGGCCGGGTCGAAGTCGCATTCCGCGGCGATACGTGAGCGGAAGCCCTTCGGGTCGAAGAGCGTGATACCGCGCGTCGCCGTGCGTCCGTTGGCCAGAAGGTCCCAGAACGCCGGTATGCCTACGCCGCCCGGCGCCACTATGCCGACGCCGGTGACCGCTACCCGCCGTGTCATGAAGCCGTCCTTGTCCGTTCGGGCGGCCGGTGCCCTCCGGTACCGGCCTTGGCCGGGGTCTCCTCGGTGTCGACGTGGCCGAGTTCCGGCCGCGGGGCCAGCGGGCCCAGATGGAAGACCATCCGCGCCTCCGTGCTGCCCACGTTGCGGAACCGGTGCCGTACGTACGCGGGGATCAGCAGACCCTGGTCCGGGCGGAGCGCGTAGGTCTCGTCGTCCAGGTCCACTTCGAGTGCTCCGCTGACGACGTACACGAACTCCTCGGAGTACGGGTGGTAGTGCTCACCGATGCGGTCGCCCGGCTCAACGATCGCCAGGCCCATGAACCCGCTCGTCGCACCCACCGTGGTGGGCGTGAGCATGGCGCGCAGATCGCCTCCGCGCTTGGTGTTGGGCTGGGTCTCGCTGAGATCGACGATGCGATGAGGTGTGGTCATGAGATTCCTCCACGTGGCCGGATGGCGTTGGGCCGGCGGTGCGGCGGACCGGATGGGTGGGGTGCGGCGCCCCCCGCGGCGCGGGGCCGCCGCGGGGGGGGACGGCGCGCGGGCGGCGGGGCGTGAGACAGAGCGCGTCCGCGG
>NZ_JBHXFA010000036.1:42100-47687 GCF_042724175.1 Streptomyces sp. NPDC127084 | reverse complement strand
TGGGAGAGTAGTCAGACCCCCCGGGGCGCCGGCGGGGGGGGCCGCGGGGGGGCGGGGGGGGGGGGGCGGCCCCCGCCCCCCCCCCCCGCGGCGCGGGACGGACGGTTCAGGGAGCGACGGGGGACCGGCGATCGGTGATCAGGCGCATGTCGGCGCGAGCGAGGAAGCGGAGCATCTCCGCTTCCGTCGCCGGAGAACCGCCGCCGAACGCGTCCTCGTCGAGCAGACGGGCCACCATGGCCGCCTTGCGGGGACCGTGCGCTCCTCCCGCGAGCATCGGAGCGGCATCAAGACCGCCACGCACATCGACGAGCCGGATGACGACGTCGTCGCGCAGGAAGATGGTGCTGCTCTCGATGACCCCGGAGGGGTCGTGGGCGGCCTCCTCGTCCTGGCGGGCGAGGAGCTTGGCCAGAGCCATACCGCAGCCCTGCTTGGCCGGGTAGTACAGCGCGTGGCGCTTCGTGTCCGGGTGCTCGCCTTCGACGGCCGCCAGGTGGTGTACCGCCGGAAGTGACGCCCGGGTGAAGAACATCCGCGCCGACTCCTGGTCATTGAGGTCGCGGTGCTGCTCCAGATAGGGGTTGATGGCTTCCTCAAGCGCCTGCACCTCGGGCTGCCGGGCCACATGACGCAGCGCGGCGAGCAGATCGCCCTGCACCTCCACCGCGCGGATGACCCGGTTGCGGTGCATGAACAGGGAGGTACGGCGCAACCGGGTGTTGTCGTCGACCCGCGGCTCGGGCGACTTGTAACCCGCGAGCAGCTCGGCGACGATCTCCTCGCTGCCCGGCTTGACGGTAAAGGTGAGGGCGTGTCGGACGATGCCATCACCCATCCGCGCGTACGGCTGGAGAGCACCGCCGAGCTCCGCCGCACGGGCCTCCGTGTGGATCTTGCCCGTCTCGCGCAGCACGCTGAAGCGCAGCGAACGGGTGTCCCGCACACAGCTGTGCAGCGGTTTCACCACGTCGACGTGCTCCTCGCTGTTCACCCACTCGATGAACGGCGGCGCGCTCTCCCACTCACTGGTGATCAGCCACTGCGAAGGATTCTCGATCGACTGGCACAGCTGGTCACTCAGATGGCCGGGTACCGAGGCCACCTGATTGCGCATGTGCTCGTACGCGGCGAGAAAGCTCTGCTGCGCACCGTCATGAAGGTCCACCAGCAGTACGACCCGCAGCCTGGAGCCGTCGAAGGCCGACTGAGATATACGTTCCGACAGAGTTGTCATGTTCCACGCATCTCCTTCGAGACAGTGAAGCCGCCACCGAGGTGACGGAGCCGGCTCTCCGGGGTTCGGAGTAAGAGGTCCGACGCATTGGAACCGCCGATCAGCGCCCAGCGATGCGGCCGTCCGGCTTCGATCCTGTGCCGATACCACGGGTGGCGCGAGATGTGTGAACCATGCGGGTGAAGGGGCGATCGAGGCGCCCGCGCACGGGCATGGAAACTCCGATCCCCTCAACCGGCGGCTGGAGCTGGAGCAACTGATGGAAGAAAACTTCGACGACCGCGTACCGGTCCTGATCGTGGGCGGCTCGCTGGTGGGTCTGTCCACGTCGCTGTTCCTGGGCCGGCTCGGCGTCGGGCACATGCTCGTCGAGCGGCACGCGAGCACCTCTCGGCATCCGCGCGGACGCGGCAACAACGTACGCACGATGGAGCTGTTCAGGGTGGCGGGCGCCGAACCGCTGATCCACGAGGCAGCGTCCGCACTCGCGGGCAACCACGGCATCCTCCAGACCCCGTCGCTGGTCGGCGACGAGGGCGAGTGGCTGCTCAAGGAGATCGACCCCGGCGACGGGCTGACCCGGATCAGCCCCTCCGGCTGGTGCGTGTGCAGCCAGAACGACCTGGAGCCGGTGCTAGTGGAGTGCGCCCGCAAGAACGGCGGCGACCTTCGCTACTCCACCGAGATGAAGTCGTTCGAACAGGACGCCGACGGTGTCACCGCGGTCATCGAGGACCGCGACAGCGGCCGGACCCGGGTCGTCCGGGCGGACTACCTGGTGGCGGCCGACGGCCCCCGCAGCCCCGTACGCCAGCAGCTCGGCATCGGTCAGACGGGTCTCGGCGACCTGTTCCACAACGTCAGCGTCACCTTCAGGTCCCGGGCGCTGGCGGATGTCGTAGGCGACCGCCGCTTCATCGTCTGCTACCTCACCAACCCGGAGGCGGACGGCGCCCTGCTGCCCGTGGACAACGTGGAGAACTGGGTCTTCCACGCGCCCTGGCAGCCCGACAAGGGCGAGAAACTGGAGGACTTCACCGAGGAGCGCTGTATCGCCCACATCCGCAAGGCGATCGGCGCACCGGACATCGACGTCGAGATCACCGGAAAGGCCCCCTGGCACGCCGCCGAGCGGGTCTCCGAACACTACTCGTCGGGCCGGGTGTTCCTCGCCGGCGACTCCTGCCACGAGATGTCGCCCACCGGGGCGTTCGGCTCCAACACCGGCATCCAGGACGCGCACAACCTCGCCTGGAAGCTCGCCATGGTGCTGGACGGTGCGGCGGGCCCAGGGCTGCTCGACAGCTACGAGGCGGAGCGGCTGCCGGTGGCCAGAGCCACCGGTATGCGTGCGTCGAGTAGGTCGGAGGAGCACAGCCACCCCGGCTACGACCCGTCGTCGGTGGCGGGCCGCGAGGGCGGACCTGGCGGACCTGGTGGTCCGGGTGGGCCTGGCGGTCCGGGTATGGGCCGCCCCGGTGGCCCCGGTGGCCCCGGTGGCCCCGGTGGCCCCGGCGGTCCGGGCATGGGCGGCGGCCCAGGCGGACCCAGCATCGCCGGTGGCCCGGGCGGCAGTCCCGGCGGGATGCTCGCCGTCGCGATGGGCTACCGCTACCCGCACGGTGCCGTCATCGGAGCCGACCCCGACCAGCCCGTCGTCCCCAAGGGAATCCAGTTGGTGGGGGAGCCCGGCGCCAGGTCACCGCACATGTGGTTGCACAAGCCCGGCACCCAGCGCCGGATCTCCACGCTGGACCTGTTCGAGCGCTCGTACGTACTGCTGACCGGACCGGGTGGCGCCGCGTGGCGCGCGGCGGCGCGCACCGTGGCCGACCGGCTCTCATGTCCGCTCGACGCCTACCTCGTGGGTGAGGGACCGGACGCCGACCTGATCCCCGAAACGGGCTTCGACTGGGCCGAGTCGCACGGCGCGGCCCCTGACGGTGCGGTCGTGGTCCGCCCGGACGGGTTCATGGCATGGCGCTCGACCGGGATGGAGGCTGATCCCGAGGCCGCCATCACCCCCTGCACGAAGTGCCGCTGGAAGGCGAAGAAGACCACCACGGGCACGATCAGCGAGAGGAACGCACCGGGCGCCAGCACATCGATATTGCTTCCGAACTGCCGTACTTGTGACTGGAGTTCGACGGTGAGTGGCTGTGATGAGCTGTCCGCGAAGAGCAGCGCCACCAGCATGTCGTTCCACACCCACAGGAACTGGAAGATCGCCAGACTCGCGATCGCCGGGCGGCCCACCGGCAGCACCAGCCGGGTGAAGATCCGCCACTCGCCCCCGCCGTCCATGCGCGCCGCCTCCAGCATCTCGCGCGGGATGTCGGCGAAGTAGTTGCGCAGCAGGAAGATGGCGAACGGCAGCCCGTAGGCGACGTGGAAGAGCACGACGCCCGGGATGGTGCCGAACAGGCCCAACTGGCCGAACAGCTTGGCGACCGGCAGCAGACCCACCTGGACGGGTACCACCAGCATCGCCACCACCAGCAGGAACAGCCAGTCCCGGCCGGGGAAGTCCAGCCAGGCGAAGGCATAGCCCGCCAGTGCCGCGATCACGATGACCAGTGCCGTGGTGGGCACCGAGATCATGACGGTGTTCCAGAACGCGCGGGTCATCCCCGCGTTGCCGAGCAGCGCGGAGTAGTTCTCGAACGACAGCTGCCCGGGTGAGGTCAGCGCGGTCCACCAGCCGCTCCCGGCGTTGTCCCGCGCCGAGCGCAGCGAGGAGAGCAGCAGCCCCGCCAGCGGAGTGATCCACACGAATCCGATGACCACGAGGAACGCCTGCACCACCCCGTTGCCGAGCCACCTCCCCAGCCTGCTTCCCGAACGCCGCCGGTCCGTGCGGCGACCGGTCGGCGGCGCGCTCTGCGCGACGGCGGCGTTCGGTTCGGTGGCGGCGGCGCTCATGACTGGCTCCTGCGGAAGCGGCGGACGTTGAAGACCATGGCCGGGATCACCAGCAGCAGGAGCAGGACACCCAGCGCGCTGCCGAGCCCCTGGTTGTTGCCGCCGCCGAAGGACACCAGCCACATCTGCGTGGCCAGCACGGTGGCGTCCTCCTGCACCGGACCGGGCGCGATGATGTAGACGAGGTCGAAGACCTTCATCACGTTGATCACCAGGGTCACGAAGACCACGGTCAGGATGGGGGCGAGCAGCGGCACCGTGATCCTGCGGAACACCTGCCACTCGTTGGCACCGTCCATCCGGGCGGCTTCGAGCGTGTCACGTGGCAGGGACGACAGGCCCGCGCCGATGAGCACCATCGCGAAACCGGTCCAGATCCACAGATACGCGCCGATGATCGCCGGGGTGACCAGCGCCGGACCGAGCCAGGACACGCCCTCGTAGGGCGGGGCGAAGTTCTGCGCGGGCAGCCGCACGGTGTACGCACCGGCCGCCAGGTCCGGGAAGCGGAAGGAGCCGTCGGACGCGGTGGTGGCGGTCGCGACCGGCCGCCCGTCGCGTACCGCCTCGACCGTCATCTCCGGCAGTCCGCTCTCCCCCGGGTCCACCGCCCCCTGCTTCCCGCCGCCCCCCGGAGTGAAGTCCAGGTAGACCACGCCCAGCAGTTCGCCCGGCCCTGCCGTGTGGCTCGCCGCGGGTTGTGCGGGCACCGCGCCGGCGGGCAGTTCCTTCGGCGGCACGCCGACCAGACCGAGGGTGAGGGTCCGCCCGCCCGGTGAGACCGTGTCCGACGCGGAGTACGAGCCGTCGGGCGCCTTCGTCAGCCCCTGACCGTCCCGGGCGCGGGCGGCCGGATACGAGGAGGAGCCCTTGACGGCATCGTGCATCCCCACGACGGCGGCGTTCAGCACACCCTTGTCGGGGTCCTCCTCGTAGGCGAGCCGGAAGATGATGCCCGCGGCGAGGAAGGACACCGCCATCGGCATGAACAGCAGCAGTTTGAACGCAGTGGCCCAGCGGACCTTCTCGACCAGCACGGCCAGGATCAGACCGAGCCCGGTGAGCAGGGTGGGGGCGACGACCACCCAGATGGCGCTGTTGCGGACCGCTTTGAGGGTGGCCGGGTCGCGGAACATCTCGGCGTAGTTCTCGCCGCCGACGAAGCGGGTGCCCCCGGCGTCGAAGAAGCTCCGGCCGACCGAGAACAGCACGGGATAGACGACGAGCGCGCCGAGCAGCAGTAGCGCGGGGAGCACGAACGCCGCGGCGATCAGGCGCCTGCGACGCAGGGCGCGGAGGCGGGGGGCGCGCCGTGACCGCGCGGCCCCGGGGGGCCCCCCATGGGGGCCCCCCCGCGCGGGGGGGGGGGGGGGGTTTGTGATAACCCGCGGGAAAGCCCGGTGGGCGGTAGGTGCGCCGGGCCACCAG
>NZ_JBHXFA010000036.1:21090-42090 GCF_042724175.1 Streptomyces sp. NPDC127084 | reverse complement strand
CGCCGCGCTCACGTCGGGGGGGCCCCACCACCGCGGGGGCGACCCGGCCCCGGCGCGGCGGGGGGGGGGGGGGGGGGGCGCGCGCCCCCCCCCCCCCCCGGGGGGCCCCCGTGGGGGGGCCCGCCTTCGCGGGTGAGGGGGTGGCTGTGGTCATCACGTCGGTCAGCCCTGGTATGCCTTGGCTGCCGCTGCCTCCAGCTTCGCCGCCGTGCCCTTCGGGTCCGACGGGTCACGCAGGAAGTCCTGGAGCAGCTTCCACTCGCCCGCGCCCTTGGTGCCGCCGAACGCCGCAGGTGCCTGGTCGGACATGTCGAAGCGGACGGAGTCCCCGGCGCCGATCAGCGATTGGGCCGTCCGCCGGGTGGTGTCATCGCCGTAGGACTTCAGGTCCAGTGCCTTGTTTGGCGACAGGAAGCCGCCCGCCTCCGCCCAGACCGCCGCCGCCTCGGGTGTCGCCAGGTACTCCACGAAGGCCATGGCCGCCTTCTTGTTCTTGCCGTCCTCCAGGGCGACCGCCGCGTCACCGCCGCTGACCACGGGGGCATCGCCGCCGTCGACCGAGGGGAAGGGGAAGAACGCGGCGTCCTCGCCGATCTTCCGGCCGAACTGATCCTTGGCCACACCGGCGACGAAGTCGCCCTCGTAGACCATGCCGGCCTCAGGCTCGGGTCCGAAGACCTTCTCCACGGATCCCGGGAAGTCGGTGCTCAGGGCTCCCTTCTGACCACCCGCGATCAACTGCTTGTCGGCGAACAGCTTGCCGAGGGTGGTGAGGGCCTTGACCACGCTCGGATCGGTCCACGGAATGCCGTGCTCGGCGAGCCGGTCGTACATCCGGGGACCCGCCTGCGAGAGGTAGATGTTCTCGAACCAGTCGGTGAGGGTCCAGCCGTCCTCACCCGCGACCGCGAATGCGGAGAGCCCCGAATCGGACACCGCCTGCCCGGCCTTGAGGAGCTCCGCGTAGGTCTTCGGCGGCTTGACCCCGGCCTGGTCCAGGGCGTCCGGGCTGTACCAGACGGTGGACTTGTGCGCGGCCTTGAAGTACACCCCGTACGGCTTGTTCTCGACGCTTCCGTAGTGCTTCCACACGGGGGCGAAGTTGTCGTCGACGGACTTCTCGGCGGTCTCGGAGAGCGGGGTGAGCCAGCCGTTCTCGGCGAACTGCTGGAGCACGCCGACCTGCGGCACCATCACCACGTCGGGTGCGTTGCCGCCCTCGATCTTGCTGCCCACGACGGTGGAGACGTTGTCACCCGTGGAGACGAACTGGGTCTTGGCTCCGGTCTTGGCGGCGAAGGCGTCGAGCACCTTCTGGAAGTTCTTCTGCTCGGCACCGGACCAGACGCCCGCGACGGTGATCGTCTGGCCGTTCAGCGACGTGCCGCCGCCGTCCGCGGTGGTGACGGGATCGCCACCGCAGGCGGTAGCGCCGAGTGCCAGGGTCAGTGCGGTGCAGCTCGCGAGTATGAGGCGTCGCTTCATGACAGGGTCTCCTTGGTGGCAAGGGCGGGGGAAGAGAGGGGCCGGGAGGCGAGGGATGGACGGGAAGGGGGTTCAGGGGCTGCCGCCGTCGCCGGTCCACCACGCGGCGGTGGATCCGGGCAGTACGCCGTTCGGGCAGGGTCCGCTGGAGAGCAGCGGGGCCCCGGAGACTGGCGCGGGCACGGGCGCGGTGCCGAAGTTGACGGCGCAGACCAGCCCGTCGCCGCGGACGAAGGCGAGCACCCCGGGCGCCGGGTCCAGCCAGCGCAGGGTGCCCTCCCCGAGCTGCGGCAAGCCTCGTCGCAGTTGCAGCCCGTCGCGGTAGAGGTGCCAGAACGACCGCGTGTCGGCGACCGCCCGGTCGGTGGCGTGCTCGGCGAACCAGCCGGGCTGCGGCAGCCAGGGCTTGGCGCCCTCCGCACCGGAGGTGAAGCCGAACGGTGAGGCGTGTCCGGACCAGGGCAGCGGCACCCGGCAGCCGTCCCGGATCCGGGCCCGGCTGCCCGTACGCCGGAAGATCGGGTCGGTGAGGACCTCGTCCGGCAGATCGACCACCTCGGGCAGCCCGAGTTCCTCGCCCTGGTAGATGTACGCCGCCCCGGGCAGCGCCAGCATCAGCAGCGCGGCGGCCCTCGCCCGTGCCGTGCCCAGCCCGCTGCCCTCGGTGCCGGACTCCCCGTACCGAGTGACGGTGCGCACCTGGTCGTGGTTGTTGAGCACCCAGGTGACCGTGGAGCCGGTGCCCGCGATGTCCTGCATCGCCTCGGTGATCACCTTGCGGAAGGCGCCCGCGTCCCAGGGGGCCGAGAGCAGATCGAAGAAGAACGCCTGGTGCAGTTCGTCCGGACGCACATACCGGGCGTGTTCTCGCGCGGTGGGCACCGAGACCTCGCCCACCAGCAGCCGCTCGCGGCCGTCCCGCAGGGTGTACTGCTCGCACACGGACCGCCAGCGGCGCCACACCTCGTGCACCTCGGGCTGGTTCCACGCCAGCGGGTTGACCGAGTCACGCGTGCGGGCGTCGGCCTCGGGGTCGGGGGAGTCCGGCAGTTCGGGGTGTTTGTAGAGCCCGGCCGCGACATCGATACGGAAGCCGTCCACCCCCCGGTCCAGCCAGAAGCGCAGGACGCGCTCGAAGTACGCGGCCGTCTCCGGGGCGCGCCAGTTCAGGTCGGGCTGCTCGGGCGTGAACATATGGAGGTACCACTGCCCGGGGCTGCCGTCCGGCTCGGTGACCCTGCTCCAGGCGGGCCCGCCGAACATCGCGTGCCAGTTGTTCGGCGGCACGTCGCCGCCCGGACCGCGCCCCTCGGCGAAGTGGAACCGGGCCCGTGCCTCGCTGCCCGGCCCTGAGGCGAGGGCCGCGCAGAACCACTCGTGCTCGCTGGAGCAGTGGTTGGGGACGATGTCGAGCAGCACCTTCAGACCGAGCCGGTGCGCGTCCGCGACCATCAGACCGAACTCGCTGAGGTCGCCGAACACCGGATCGACATCGCAGTAGTCGGCGACGTCGTAGCCGTGGTCGTGCTGCGGCGAGGGGTAGAAGGGGCTCAGCCAGATCCCGTCGACACCGAGCTTCTTGAGGTAGGGAAGTCCGGCGCGTACCCCGGCCAGATCGCCTATCCCGTCGCCGGTGCTGTCGAGGAAGCTGCGGACATAGACCTGGTAGATCACCGCGTCCCGCCACCAGTGGTGCGGTGTGTGGCGGTGAGCGCCGTGCTGCGAGAGGCCGTCGCCGGCCGGGGCTTTGAGCATCACCCGTGGACCTGTTTCTACACGAAGTCGCTGTATGAAGGGGGCATCCGCGGCCAAGCGCTGGAGGCCATCGGTTATGCATGCATGTTAAGTAGCGGTGACAAGAGAGTGTCAACGGCTGTGCAGAGATGTACCCATGAGTTAGGGGTTATGTCCGCATTTCTCCACCCTGAATGGGGGCGTGAGGGCGCGATCCGATGCCTAACGGTTAACTAAAAGCCCCGGGGCTCAGCCACGCCGGGCGATCGCGGCCAGCTCGCCGCTCAGCCTGCGCACGGCGGCGTCCGGCGCCTGGTGCTGCGCCATCGCGTCATACACCACCGCCTGCACGGCCAGGCTCACCTGCTCGTACCGCGGGCTCTTCGGCCGCGGAGCCGCCGCCAGCACGCTCTTGCGCAGCGCGGGCAGATACGGGAACTCGCGTACCAGCGCCGGGTCCTGGTAGAGGTCCGCCCGCACCGGCGGCAGCGCGCCCTCGGCGAGCACCTGCCGCTGCACCGGGGCGCTGGTGAGGTACGCGATCAGATCGCTCGCGGTCTCGGGATGCCGGGTACCGGTGCTGACCGCGAGATTGGACCCGCCCAGCACGCTCGTACCCGTCCCGTTCGGCCCGGGCAGCGGCACGGCGCCGAACTTGCCCGCGACCCGCGAGCCGGGTCCGGACGCTCCCGCGTAGGCGTAGGGCCAGTTGCGCAGGAAGAGCAGCCGGCCGTCCTGGAAGGCCTGCCGGGACTCCTCCTCCTTGTAGGTGAGCGCTTCCTTCGGGATCCAGCCGTCGCGCACCCCGCGGGCCAGAAAGCCGATGCCGGCCCTGGCCGCCGGGGAGTCCAGCGTCACCCTGCCGTCGCCACCGAGCACCGTGCCGCCCGCCGAGTAGACCGCCTCGGTCGCGTTGACGGTGAGCCCCTCGTACGGGAGGAACTGGCCCGCGTAGCCGCCGATGCCGTAGCGCGGGGCGATGGTCCTGGCCTGGCGCTCCAGCTCCGCCCAGCTGGCCGGTGGGCGCTCGCCCTCCCGGTCGAGTATGTCCTTGCGGTAGTAGAGCATCCCCGCGTCCGTGACATACGGGACCGCGTACAGCCTGCCCTGATACGTCGCCGTGTCCACGACCGGCGGCAGGAAGGCGTCCAGCGGGAAGCGTGCGCGTTGCAGCGGGGCGATCCAGCCCGCGGCGGCGAACTCCGAGGTCCAGGCCACGTCGATATTGAGGATGTCGAACCGGCCCGCGCCCGAGCGCAGTTCGGTGGCCATCTGGGCACGGGTCTCGTCCGCCGAGTCCGGCAGCTCCACCAGCGTGACCCGCTCGCCGGGATGCCCCCGGTTCCAGCCCTCCAGCAGAGGTTCCAGATATCCGGTGAGCACACCGGCCGTCGCCAGCGTCACCGGCCCGCGCCCGCCGCCGCGCCCACCCTCCGGCAGCGATCCGCCGGCACCGGCGCCGGACGACACGCAGCACGCGATCACCACCGCCGCGACCAGGAGGCCCCTACCGGCGGCACGTATCCACCGCATAGGTTCCTCCTGTACCTCGGCCTACCCCGGGTCTGGGCTTCCGCGCCCGGTCAACGGCATGTATACCCGTTAGGCATGCGCGATACTAGGGCGGACATCGCATGCCGACCGGTATGGCGATCGGGAAGCGCGGGACAACAGTACGAGGGAGGAGAGCACGCGTGCGCCTGCCCCTCCTGGCACTTCTCTCCCGGGGCCCGGCCCATGGCTACGAGCTCAAGCAGGACCTTGAGCAACTGCTGGGCTCCGCGTACCCTCAGCCGAACGTGGGCCAGATCTACGTCACCCTCGGCCGGCTGGAGAAGTCGGGGCTCATCGAGGGCGAGGACGTCGCCCAGTCGAGCCGGCCCAACAAGAGGATCTACCGACTCACCGAAGCCGGGACGGAGGCGCTGCGCGCCTGGTTCGAGGAGACGGCGGACGAGCCACGGGTGCGGGACGAGTTCTTCATGAAGCTCGCTCTCGCGCCCCGGACGGGACTCGCCGACCAGATCGCCCTCATCAACAGGCAGCGCCGTGAATACCTCAACACCATGCGGAACCTGTCCAAGCTGTCCGCCACCGAGAACCGGGACAACCGCATAGCACACCTGCTGATCGAGGGAGCCATGCTGCACCTCCAGGCCGACCTCGACTGGCTGGAGCGCTGCCAGGAGGAGCTGGAAGGGTTGGAATGAGCGACACAGCGGACCCCGGCCCGACCGCCCCCCTGCTGCGGGCCGCGGGCCTCGTCAAGACCCACCACGGCGAAGGCGCACCCGCGCACGCCGTACGGGGCGTGGACCTCTCCGTGCGCCATGGCGAGTTCGTGGCCGTCACCGGCCCGTCCGGGGCGGGAAAATCGACCCTGCTGCATCTGCTCGGCGGGTTGCAGCGGCCGGACAGCGGCAGCATCTGGCTCGACGGCGAGTGCACGGACTCCTACAGCGAGGCCCGCTGGGCGATGGAACGCCGGCGGCGGATCGGGATCGTCTTCCAGTTCTTCAACCTGGTGTCCAACCTGACCGTCGCCGACAACGTCGAACTACCCGCGTTGCTCGCCGGCACCGGCCCCAAACAGGCCCGCGCCGAACGTGAGAGGCTGCTCGCCGAACTGGGCCTCGACGGCAAGGCGCGCAGCATGCCGGGCGAGCTGTCCGGCGGTGAGCAGCAGCGGGTCGCCCTCGCCCGCGCCCTGGTCAACCACCCGCGGCTGCTGCTCGCCGACGAGCCCGCGGGCAGCCTGGACAGCAAGGCCACCCGCGAGGTCATGCGGCTGCTGTCCCGCTTCCACCAGCGCGGTCAGACGATCCTGCTGGTCACCCATGACGCCCGGCTGGCCAGCGCCGCCGACCGGGTCATCAGCTTCTTCGACGGACGCATAGCCGACGACGCCGAACTCGGCGGGGTACCGGCCAGGGGCGGCGGACTGTCCAGCGTCGTCGAGCTGAAGGACTGACCGTGCGGGCCACACTGCGCTGGGCGCACGCCGATCTGCGCACACACCGGGGCGAGGCGCTGTTCATCGTCGCGGCCACTGCGGGGATCGTCGCCGCATTGCTGCTGGCCGCCGCCCTCTTCGGCTACGCCACCAACCCCTGGCAGCGCGTGTTCACCCAGTCCCACGGGGCCCATGTCTGGATCCACACCGGACCGGACGCCGATACGAGCGCACTCGCCGCACTCGACGGCGTCGATGCCGTCGCGGGTCCGTACCGCACCGCGCCCACCACCGTGGAGTCCCGGGGCGCACGGGCCACTGTCGAACTGCGCGGAGCCGGCACCGAACCGCCCGCCACCGGCCGCCCCCTGCTGACCTCCGGAGGCTGGCTGAGCGCCGGGAGCCCGGACGGGGTGGTCCTGGAGAGCAGCCTGGCCCGCGCCCTGGTCGCCGGTCCCGGCGACGCCCTCACCCTGCCCGGGTCAGGGAGGACCCTCACCGTCATCGGCGTCGCCGACAGCGCCGAGCCGCGCTACCGCCCCGGCGAGCGCGCCGGCACCGTCTGGGCGCACACCGATGCCGTACGCACCGCCGCCCAAGGTGCCGGGGACCGCCCGGGCCAGGTCATCGGCCTGCTCCTGGCCGACCCCGACGACACCGACTACGTCGTCCAGCGCGCCGTCACCCGCATCGGCGCCGGGGCCGTCACCGACGTCTCCGACTGGCGGCAGGCGCGCGCAGAGGCCCAAGGCGACACGCGGCTGCTCGGGCAGGTGCTGGGGCTCTTCGGACTCGGCGCGCTGCTCGCCGCCGCCCTCGCCGTCTACGGCGCGATCAGCACCCGGGTGCGCGGGCATCTACGGGACATCTCCATCCTCAAGGCCATCGGATTCACTCCCGGCCAGGTGGTCCGGGTCTTCCTGGTCCAGCACCTGGCGTTCGCCGCGCTCGGGGCGGTCGTCGCCACCGCCCTCATCGGGGCGCTCGGCAGCCGTATCCCCGGCAGGCTCGGAGAAGCGGTCGGCATCTGGCAGGGACTGCCCGCCCACACCGCGGCGCTGCTCGCCGTGCCCGTAGGGGCCGTGCTGTTCATCGGCGCCACGACCGCGCTCGCCGCCTGGCGTGCCGGGCGCGTACCCCCTGTGCCCGGAGTGCCCGCCGCACCGGGTGCCCGGGGCGGGCTCACCGGTCCGGCCCGCCGCGCCCTGGGCCTACGGGTTTCCCCGGCACTGGTGCTCGGCTTCCACCGGGCATTCACGCGCGGCAGGCAGACGCCCGCGACGGTGGCCCGGCTCGCGCTGCCGCTGCTGCTGATCACGGTCGCGCTCAGTGCGTGGACCACCCTCACCCGGTTCGACAGCGATCCCCAGGAACTCGGCCTCGCCGCCGCGCTCACCGCCCGCGCCGAGAAGGGCATCGGCGACGCCGGGACAAAGGCCCTGATCGAGCGCGACGACCGGGTCGCGGCGGCCCACCCCGGGGTCGAGGTCGCCGCGCTGGCGCCAGGCCAGACCGGCACCATCGCGCTGCGCGGCTTCGGCACCCGTCACCAGCCCTACCCGTACTCCGTCGCCGAGGGCCGGGTACCCGCCGGCCCCGACGAGGCCGTCGCCGGCCAGGGGCTGCTCGACCTACTCGACGTGCGGATCGGCGACTGGGTGAGGATCACCGTCGGCGGCCACCCCCAGGTGCTGCACATCGTCGGTCGCAGTATCGAACCGGAGAACGGTGGCCGTACCGTCTCCACCTCGCTCGACACCCTCCGCGAGAACGATCCCGCCCTGCGTCCCACGCTCTACCAGGTGCGCCTGCACCCGGGCGCGGACCCCGCCGAGGTGCGCGCCGCACTCTCCGAAGCCTCTGGCGGAAGACTCGACATCCACGAGGTCACCAGCCCGGCCGACCGGCTGTCGGCGATGCGCGGGGTGGTGCTGGGGCTGATCGCCGTGCTGGCCCTGATCGGGCTCACCGAGGTGTCGACGGCGATCGGCGGTACGGTGCGGGACAGCGAGCGTGACCTCCTCGCACTCAAGGCGATCGGCCTGTCACCGCGCCAGATCACCGCGGTCACGGTGACCGCCGTGGGCTTCACCGCGCTGGCCGCCGTGGTGGTGGGGGCGGCACTGGGCGTGCCCCTCGCCGGGTGGCTGATCGACGCGGAGGGCCGCTCCAGCGGCATCGGCGCGGGCATCGCCCACGCGCCGTCACCCGCGCTGCTGGTGTTCGTCGCGGCTGCGGCGGTTCTCGGCGCGGTCGCCCTCGCCCTGCTCCCCGCCGTCCGTGCGACGCGCCGTCGGCTGGTGGACACGGTGACCGCGTTCGCCTGACAGGCGTTCCGGCGCGGGCAACGCGGTTTCGCGGTGCGCCCGGCACCGCACGGTGGCATCAGATGGGCTGCTTCCCTTCCTGATCGCGGTCATGCCGGAGGACCTGGACCATGTGATCAAGGCTCTCGAGAGCGCGTAGCCCGCTGCTCGTGCGGCCGGCTGCGGATGTCACGTGTGCAGCGCTTCCCTGAGCGCCATGGTGGCCTGCGCGATCGCGGCCTCCGCGGCCTGCGTCGACCGCAGCGCGTTCAGCATGACGAAGTCATGGATGATGCCCTGGTATCGCGTGGAGGTCACCGGCACACCCGCCTGGCGCAGCTTGTTCGCGTAGGCCTCGCCCTCGTCGCGCAGCACATCCGCCTCACCGGTGATGACCAGTGCCGGAGGCAGCCCCGCGAGCTCGTCCAGCGACGCGCGCAGCGGCGACGCGGTGATCTGGGCCCGTTCCCGTTCGTCGGTCGTGTACTGGTCCCAGAACCACTGCATGCCGTCGCGCCGCAGAAAGTACCCCTCGGCGAACTGGTGGTACGAGGGGGTGTCGAAGTTCGCGTCGGTCACCGGGTAGAAGAGCACCTGCTGCACCAGGGAGACGTCCCCGCGCTCCTTCGCCATCAGGGTCAGCGCGATCGCCATGTTCCCGCCCACCGAGTCGCCCGCGACAGCCATCCGGGAGGCGTCCAGGTTCTTGTTCGCGCCGTCGGAGACCACCCATCGCGCAACGGCGTAGTTCTGCTCGATCGCGATCGGGTAGTGGGCCTCCGGCGAGCGGTCGTACTCGGGGAAGACGACGGCGGCGCCCACCCCGGTGGCGAGTTCCCGTACCAGCCGGTCGTGGGTGTGCGCGTCACCGAACACCCATCCCGCACCGTGGATGTAGAGGATCACGGGGAGGGTTCCGGAGGCGCCGGCCGGTTTGACGATCCGGGCACGCACCGACCCGGTCGGGCCGCTGTGCACCGTGATCCACTCCTCGTCGACCGCGGGCATGGTGATCTCGCCCGACTGCACGTCGTCGACGGCCCTCCGGCCTTCCACCGGAGGCATCTCGAAGAGGAACGGGTGGTTGCTGGTCGCCGCCGCGAACTCCGACGCCTCGGGCTCAAGCACGGGCGAGCTGGGCATGTAGGCGGTTGACATCGGCTCTTCTCTCTCGATTCCCCCGAACGGACCACTCATTCGAGGCTAGGCCGGGCCGTACCGGCACGCATCACGGCTCGCTGACCGACACCAGCACCCCGACCCGGTCGATGCGGTGCTCGGGATTCCCGTGCTCGTCACTCCAGTAGTTGCCCGCCGCGTGGTCCTCCGGGGTCGCACAGGTCGATATCGTGATCATCGCCTTCACGGGCTGCTCCCCGGGCCTTCCCGGGACTGCCGCACGCTGCTCGGCGAGTGAGCGTTCGGACCGGAACGACGTCTTGCGGAGCTCGGTGATCCGGTACTCGTACACCGTCCCGTCCCAGCTCACCCGCACCTTGTCACCGATGCCGACGGACGGCAGCTCGCGCAGCGGCCCGCCCGCCGCGAGACGGTGCGCGGTCACGAGATAGTTGCCCACCTGACCCGGGCCTGCGCCACCCCGCTGCCCGTATGGACTGGCGGCGATACCGCGGTCCTGAATGTCCGTCCCGGGGCCGTCGTCGGTCGTGCCTTCGTAGGGGACGACCTTCAGGCCCTTGACCCCTATCGCCGGGATGGTCAGCCGGGCCGGCTCGGTGCGCAGTGCGCCCTGGTCAGGCGTCGGAGCAGCGGTCGGTGTGGCAGCAGCGGTCGGTGCCGGGGACGGCACCTGGACGGTCACCGGGTCGGAGGCGGCGGCCGGGTGATCCGTGGTGGGCCGTTCCGCGCCCTCGAAGGCGCAGCCCAAGCTCACCGCGGCAACCGCGCCGCAGAGCGCGACGCGGACGGCTCGGGATGCGCGGGAAGCGGGGGCAGCGGACATGGATCTCCAAGGGGTGCCTGGGGTGTGCACGCACGAGAACGCTCGCGATCGCTCACATGTTCCCGAGCCGCGCCGCCCAGCGCACACCGCCGGGGCGCGTGTGACGCTGGAACCATGCCCAGGGCCAACGAAGAGATCGAAGCGCTGCTCCAGGAGTACGCCGACCTCATCGCGATCACCGGTGGCGACGCCTTCCGGGCCCGTTCGTACGAGAAGGCGGCCCGCGCCATCGGCGGATACCACGCCGATGTCGCCACCCTCGACGCCGACGGGCTGAGGGAGATCCCCAACGTCGGCAAGTCGATCGCCGACAAGGTCACCGAGTATCTGGCGACCGGGCGGATCTCCGTTGTCGAGGAGCGCAGGCAGTCCATCCCGGCCGGGGTCCGGGAACTGATGACCATCCCGATGCTCGGACCCAGGAAGGCCCTGCTCCTCTACCAGGAACTGGAGGTCGCCTCCGTCGAGCAGCTGGTCGACGCCATCCACCACGAGCGCCTCCGGGATCTCAAGGGCTTCGGCGAGAAGACCGAGGAGAACCTGCTGCACGGGATCGCCCTGATGCGGAAAGCCGGGAGCAGGATCCTCCTCGACGCCGCGATGGACTCCGCCGAGCAGATCGTCGCCGCCCTCTCGGAGATCAGGGGCTGCGAGGGCTGCGCCTACGCCGGGTCACTGCGCCGGATGCGCGAGACCATCGGAGACATCGACATCCTCGTCGCCGCGAAGAAGTCGGCCCCCTTCATGGAGGCCCTCGGCCGTCTCCCGTACACCGCCGAGGTCATCGCCCACGGCGCGAAGAAGACCTCCATCCGTACCACCCGAGGCCTCCAGGTCGATCTGCGCGTGCTGCCCCCCGATTCCTGGGGCGGTGGCCTCCAGTACTTCACCGGCTCCAAGGCGCACAACATCCGCACCCGCGAGATCGCCGTCCGCCTCGGCCTCAAACTCTCCGAGTACGGACTCTTCGACGCTGAGAGCGGGAAGAAGGTGGCCTCCAGGACCGAGGAGGAGATCTACGAACGCCTCGGGCTGCCATGGATCCCGCCCACCCTGCGCGAGGACCGGGGCGAGATCCAGGCCGGGCAGCGGGGCGAGCTCCCGGAGCCGGTCACCGAGGGGGACATCCGCGGGGATCTGCACACCCACACCGATCTCACCGACGGTCTCGCCTCGCTGGACGACATGGTCGCCACGGCCGCCCGGCGCGGCTACTCCTACTACGCCGTCACCGACCATGCCCCCGACCTCGCCATGCAGCGCATGACCAAGGAGAAGATGCTCGCCCAGCGCGATCAGGTCCGCGCACTCGACCGCAAGTACAAGGGGATGCGGCTGCTGCACGGGACCGAACTCAATATCGGACCGGACGGCGGCGTCGACTGGCCAGACGACTTCCTCGCCGGCTTCGACATCTGCGTCGCCTCGGTCCACTCGCACTTCAACCAGAGCCGCCAGGCCCTCACCCGTCGGCTGATCCGCGCCTGCGAGAACCCCTACGTCGCGATCATCGGGCACCCCACCACCCGCCGCATCGGCAAGCGCCCCGGCATCGACGCCGACTTCGACGCGGTCTTCGAAGCCTGCGCCAGAACCGGCACCGCCCTGGAGATCAACGCGCACCCCGAGCGCCTCGACCTGTGCGATGAGGACATCATGCGCGCCAAGCGGTACGGGGTGAGGTTCGCCGTGAACTCGGACTCGCACTCCACCACGCATCTGCCCTATATGCGCTACGGGGTGGCCATGGCCCAGCGCGGCTGGCTGACCAAGGACGACGTCATCAACACCTGGCCGCTCACCCGGCTCCGCCGTTTCCTGCGCCCCGGAATCTGACGCACAGCGACCGCCGGTGCCCCGGCCGGCGGTCAGCAGGGCTCGCGCCACGCGTCCAACTCCAGCCTCTTGCGCATCGACGAAAGACCGAGACGGCGCGCTTCGTCGCAGAACTCGTCCGTGGACAGGGCGTATTCGACGTGGAACACCGCCTTCCCCGCCTTGATGAACGGGCTCAGCAGCGCGCACTCCCCGTACTGGGCGCACTCCTCGTTGACCGCGAAGTCGAAGTCCCGCACCAGTGCGGGGATCTGCGGCAGGTCGTTCTTCAGCCCCACCGACAGTCCGCGCTCATGGCCGAGGCGGGCGAGCATCCGGTTGAATCCGAGCTGATGCTCCGCCGTCAGCGGGAAGCCCGTGTCGTTCAGATACCCGTCCATGAGGTCGGGTTCGATCGCGTCGAAGCCCTTGTCCCGGCACATGTCGAAGCGTCGCTCCAGGATCGGGCGCAGTACGTCCAGCTTGCGGATGTCCAGCCAGCGCTCGCCCGGCCAGCCGTTCGGCTTGCCGCGTACGGCGGTGGGGTAGTCGGCTTCGTCGGGCCGGAAGTCCTCCCAGGAGCCGGCGTTGATGTAGCAGATGACCTTGCGGCCGTCCCGGTGCAGGCGGGCCACATCCTCCGCGGTGCTCTCGAAGCCGTCGATGTCGTACACCGGTACGTCGGCGGCCGTGGGATCGAGCACGCCGCTCAGCTGCCACTGCCAGGGCGTACTCGGCTTGGGCACCCAGCGCGGGCGGTCCGGACCAGGGCGCGGGGTGGGGTCCGATGCGCAGCCCGCGAGCAGAAGCAGGCAGACGAGGGCGAGCAGCACGGCGGACCGGGATCCGCGTGCCACCGGGGTACGAACCGTCACGCGGGTTCCTCGAACAGTACGGGAGGCGGGGCGAGCCATGGATTGGGCAGCGTATCCGCGACGGCGCACGACACTGCCGCACCACGCTCGACGGCCGCCTTCGCGGCGACCCGGGCCAGCGCGGGTGGGACCCCGTACACCAGGTGGCAGAACCGTTCCGGCGGATAGCGGGACGTCCAACGGGGGAGTGTGAACGAGGACAGGTACACGGTCCAGGGGCCCTCGAAGGTCACGAGCAGGTCCGCGATCCGCGCATAGCCCGGCGCGGGATGGACCCCGTGATTCAGCACGACGGGCGCCGAACCCCGCTGCCGCGCAGCCCGTACCAGGCGGCGGCAGCCGGGAAGTGCGGAGCGGTCGGCCGGCACCTGGTCGAAGAAGCAGCCGTCGGTGTCGTACCACTCGCGGTGCCGGTCGATGTCGCGGAGCACCTCGTCATCGGGCCGCACCCCGTAGTCCAGGTCGACATAGCCGAGCACGCGGGTCCCCGCCGCCCGCAGAGCGCGGGCGGCGGAGACGAACGCCGGGTCGGGCGAAGTGCCCGGCCCGTTGGCGGTGTTGAGCACCACGCCGTAGATCCGATCGGCGGCCGACGCGAGGAGCCGCCAGGCATCCGGGTCTTCGGCGGGGTGCACGTAGAGCGGCACCAGCAGGCTCATGGAACCGAGTCCAGTTTCGGTCTCGCAGCCCCCGAGGTCGCCGGTGCGTCCGGCGCTTCCGGTGGCACTGATGACACCGCCGACACCGACCGCCAGAGTGCGGACAGTGAGTCCGCGAGCGGGTGCCTCGGCTCCCAGCCCAGCGACTCGTACGCCGCCGTGATGTCGGAGCACTGCCAACCCACCCCGACCGAGCGGGACGAGCCGGGCGCCGCCGCCTCCTCGGCGCGGCCCCGGAAACCCGCCTCGGTCATCAGACCGTGCACCAGGTCGCGGATCGGCACGGCCTGACCGCCACTCACGTTGAGCACCCGGGGGAGCGGGCCCTTGACGGTGGCGGCCAGCGCGACCGCCCGCGCCAGATCCCGTACGTCGACGAAGTCCCGGTAAGCCGACAGGTCGCCGAACCGGACCACCGCTCCGGGATCGTCGCCCGCCTTCAGGATCCGCTCGGCGGTGCCACCGGGCAGGCTCGTCGGCGGGGCGCCGGGCCCGACCGGGTTGCCCACCCGCAGCACCACCGCGTCGAGACCGGACGAGGCCACGGTCAGGGTCCCCGCGAGCTTGGTCGCCCCGTAGGGGGCCAGCGGCGCGGCGGGTGCCGTCTCGGTCACCCGCACCCCGTGCTCGGTCGGCCCGTACTCGGCGGCCGACCCCAGATGCACCAGTCGGGCTCCGGGCGCCGCCTCCCGCAGTGCCGCGCACAGCACGGCCGGGCCGCGGGCGTTTACTTCCGCGAGCTTCACCGAGTCGCCGCCGACGGCACCCGCGCAGTTGACGACCGCGTCGGGTGCGAAGTCGGCGAGCACCTCGGCCAGCCGTCCCGGGGGGGGGGGGGGGGGGGGGGCGGGCGGGGGGGGGGGGGCGGGGGCGCGCCCCCCCCCCCCCCCCCCCCCGGGGCGGGGGCGGCCCCCCCCCCCCCCCCGGGGATCGGCGGCCGGGGACCGGCCACCGCCGAACAGCCGTACGCCTCCCAGCGCACGCAGCTGCCCGGTGATGTGTCCGCCCAGATACCCGGTGAATCCCAGGACGATAATGCGCATAGAACGTTCATGCTCCCTTGAGCAACAGGGACTGGTGCGTGGTGAACTCGGCGTTGGCCCGGTCGTAGTCGTCGGGGCGTCCGATGTCCAGCCAGTAGCCGTCGAACTCGTAGGCGTGCGGCGGGTTTCCGCGCTTCAGCAGATCGAGTACCAGCTCGTCGAAGCCGAGCGGCAGTCCCGGGGTGTATCCGGCGAGGGTGCCGAGGGACAGTCCGTACACGCCCATGGAGACCCGGTAGTCCATGCTGGGCTTCTCCCGGAAGCCCACCACCCGGCCCTCGTCCGTGGTCAGCACACCGAAGTCGATATGGACCTTGCGGGCGTAGGTGGCGATGGTCAGCGCGGCCTCGGACGAGGTGTGCCGCCGCAGTACGTCGGCGTAGTCCAGGTCGGTGAGGATGTCGCCGTTCATCACCAGGAACGACTCGGGCAGCCGGTCGCGCATGGTCAGCAGCGGGCCCATGGTGCCCAGTGGGCTCTCCTCGATCGCGTAGTCGATCTTCAGCCCCCACCGCGAACCGCTGCCGACATAGGCGCGGATGATCTGCCCGAGATGGCCGACCGCGATGGTGCAGCTGGTGAAGCCGCAGGTGGCGAGCTGCCTGAGGACGATCTCCAGGATCGCGTGCTGGTCGCCGATCGGTACGAGCGGCTTGGGAAGCGCGGTGGTGTACGGGCGCAGTCGGATGCCCTTGCCTCCGGCGAGAATCACTGCGTGCATGAGGGGCCCCCTGCGGGTACGGCGGTTGGATGGAACATGGGGTGGTGAGGGTCCAGTTCGTCTTGTTGTCCGGCGGGCGGATCGTGCTTGGGCGGTTCGCGGTCAGATGTTGTAGATGCCGGTCTTGTAGCGGGCGAGGTTGGCGGGGTCGCGGAAGAACTCGACGGTCCTCAGGAGCCCCTGCTCCAGGTCGTGTTCCGGTGCCCAGCCGGTCGCCTCGCGCAGCCGGGTGGCGTCGGCGACCAGACGCATCACCTCGGAGGCGGGGGGCCGGATGCGCTGCGCGTCCTCCTGTACGTCGAGGTCGGTGTCCATCACCTTGCCGATCAGCCGGACCAGGTCACCCACCGAGATCTCGCCGCCCGTACCGGCGTTGAAGGTCCTGCCCACCACCGCCACCGCCGGAGCGGTGCCCACGGACAGGAAGGCGCGCGCTGTGTCCTTGACGAAGGTGAAGTCCCGGGTGGGCCGCAGATCGCCGAGGGTGATGGTCCTGGATCCCGCGGCCACTTGGCCGATGACCGTCGGGATCACCGCCCGCATGGACTGCCGGGGGCCAAAGGTGTTGAAGGGGCGCAAGGTGACCACGGGGGTCTCGAAGCTGGCGTGGTAGCTGTCCGCGAGCCGGTCCCCGCCCGCCTTCGACGCGGCATACGGGGACTGGGTGTTGATGGGGTGGTCCTCGGCGATCGGCACGGTCTGCGCGGTGCCGTAGGTCTCACTGGTGGAGGTGTGCACCAGCCGCGGGATGTCCAGCGCTCGCACCGCTTCCAGCACGTTGAGCGTGCCGGTGACATTGGTGTCCACGTAACTGTGCGGTGCCTGGTACGAGTACGGGATCGCGATCAGCGCGGCGAGGTGGTAGACCGCGTCAGCGCCCTGGACGAGTCCGCGGACGGAGCCCGGGTCGCGGACGTCGCCGAGGACGATCTCCACCTCGTCGAGTACCTCGGACGGCAGGGTCTCCAGCCAGCCGTAGGAGGAGAAGGAGTTGTACTGGGCCATGGCGCGGACCCGGTAGCCGGCGGCCACCAGAGTCTCGGTCAGATGAGAGCCGATGAAACCCTCGGCTCCGGTGACGGCTGCCAGGGGCGCTGAGGTGGAGGTCACGTGTCTTTCCCTTCCTGGGACTTCCCCGGACCGATCGGGGCCGGTCCGGTTCTTGCTGGGTCGGTGCAGGGCTTGCTGGGTCGATGGGGGTCTTGCCGGGGCGTTCCGGGCTGATCCGGTCGTCGGTCCATCACGGGCTTGTGTCTGCTGGTGATCGTGCGTGTGCGAGGTGTAGTGGCTCCGGTGTGTGTCTGGTTGCCCCGGGTCCGACGGATGGGGGCATGGGGGTCAGGCGTGTGCGGTGGGCCGCCCCAGTAGCCACAGCACGCTCGCGGTGAGCAGCAGCGCGCCCGTGGCGGTGCACAGCAGCAGGACTGCGGCGTCCAGAGGTCCCGCCATGACCGCCGAGAGCACCGCAGCGGAGGCCGCGCCGACGCTGACCACTGCCGGAATCCAGGCGATGCCGAACGCCTGGAGGAGCAGCGCGGTCCACAGCAGGGCCGCCACGGCTACGACCGGCCAGGGCGACCCACTGGTCAGCAGTGCGGCCGGTACGAGCGGGAGGAGATAGCCGCCGAGGCAGATCGCGAGCGTCCCCGCCGACCGCAGCCGGAAGCCGGTCTCGTCCGCGGCCGCCCGCAGCGCCGCGAGCGCGAGCCCCCGGAAGCGGTACAGCAGCCATTCGGCGGGCCCCATGCTCAGGGTCAGCGCCACCACGGCGAGCGCGCCGCGCTGGCCCACGAAGACGACCAGCGTTCCCGCGGCCAGCCCGAACAGCCCGTACGGAAGCGACGCGACGATCCGGGGCCCGGTGCCGCCCTCACCCGGAACGGTCGGCACGGCATCGGTCCGCGACATCCCCCGGACGCAGTGCCCCGCGACGGCGAGGGACAGCAGCACGGTGAGCGCCGGAAGGGCGGTGCGCAGCACGGGACCCGGCTCCCACCACGGCAGTACGGCGGTGCCCGCGATCAGCGGAGTGAGCGCGGCCAGCAGCATCCGCTCCCTGCCGCACACCAGCAGCACCCCGGCCGCCGCGAGGTACAGCGACTGGCCCACGGCGAACAGCGTCGCCGAGCCCGGACCCGCCACGGCCAGCGCCGCGGCCGAAGAGATCAGCGCGCCTGCGGGGGCGCCGTACAGCAGTGTCCGCCCTGCCTCCCGCCGCCCCACCACCAGCCGCAGATACGCCCGGTGGCTGAGTGCCTGCCCCCAGGCCCAGGAAAGCAGCCCCGCGGCGATCAGCGCGTACACCCCCCGCTCCCCCTGCCACAGCCGTCCGGTCAGGACGTACGCGAGACCCGGCAGGGCGAACAGCACGCCGCGCAAGGCGCACCGGACATGGTCCGGAGCCCAGGGGTCAGGTCCACGCGCGGGCTCGGGAAAGCTGCGTGGCACCCGCCCGTAGAGATCCCGGGCCAGCGAGAACAGCCCCGGATGGCGGTACCGCTCCCGGATCTGGTCACCCGTCAGCCCCTCCGACTCCAGGAGGGCGGCCACCTCCCAGGCGTGCACGGCGGGCCCTATCTGATCGGCCATGCCGGCCGCCAGCCGGTCCACCGGGTCCTCGGGAGCCCTCGGCACGCAGAGCGCGAGCGTACTGTCGGGCGCGGCGCTCAGCCGCCGGGCCAGGGTGTCCTCACGGCCGTCAGCGGAACGGCCGTCGTGGGACTCGAGCGCCATGGGCCCGCTCATCCGGCCACGCTCCTCAACGTCAGCGTGCCGTCGAGGTCCGCACCCCACGGGTCGGCGAGCTGGAACATGCCGCGTACGGACAGCTCCAGATAGATGGAGCGGAAGGTGTGGATGGTCTGGCGGAGCGTGAACTGATCGATGACCCGCAGCCGAGCCGCTTCACCCATGGCCGAGCGGCGCGCCGGGTCGGCCAGCAGTTCCAGTGCCGCGGCGGCCATCGCCGCCGGGTCGCGCGGCGGTACGACGAGCCCGGCGCCGCCCACGGCCTCCCGCACCCCGCCCACATCGGTGGACACGGTCGCCCGGCCGCACGACATGGCCTCGATCAGGGTGAACGGGAAGCCCTCACTGATGCTGGAGAGCATCACCACACTGCCCGCCGCATAGGCGTCCCGGATGTCGTCCACCCGGCCCTCGAACGTGACCGCGTCGCCCTGCCCCAGAGAGGCGGCCAGCGCTTCACACCGCTCCCGGTACGCCTCGCCGCCGCGCGGCGTACCACCGAACAGCCGTAGCGTGGCCTCCGGAAGCACACCCCGGACCTGGGCGAACGCCCTGATCAGGGTCTCCAGGTCCTTGATCGGATCGACCCGGCCGGCCCAGCTGAGCGTCGGGGTCCGCGGCTCGGGACCCGCGGGTGGGAAGGCTGCGGGATCGACGCCGTTGTAGACCGTGCGGATCAGCCGCGGGTCGGCGCCGCCCTCCTCTTCCCACAGCCGGTTGTATCGGTTGCCGGGGGTGATCAGGGCGGCCTGACGGTAGGTCTCCTCGGCCAGCAGCCGGAAGAATCCGAGCAGCACCGCCTTCACCGGCCAGCGGTACGGCCCTGTGCGGTAGCCCAGATAGCGCTCCCGCAGATACACCCCGTGCTCCGTCAGCAGCAGTGGCACACCGTGCAGTTCCTTGGCCGCCAGCCCCGGTAGCACCGCGACGCCCCCGCTGACCGCGTGGGCGACACCGCGCTCCGGCGGTGGTGCGCTCAGCGGCCGCAGCGCGTGTTCGAGCAGGCTGGTGGCGGTGACGGCGTCGTGCAGGGTGGGGCGGGCCTCGCGGACGGTCAGGCCCCGCCGGTTCCATACCCCGGTCAGGGTCCGCAGGGCCCGGTCACCGCGCAGCGAGGGGCTCAGCCGCCCGTCGCGGGCGGCGTGTGCCATCTCGTACAGCGCGGGGGCGAAGTCGTCCTCAGCGGACGGGTCGAGGATGGCGGTCAGGAACCTCTCGTACACGGCCATCAGCCGGCGCTCCCCGCGCCCGCGCGGCGGCGCGCCTGTCGGCGCCGGCCCCCACATGGGCACCGTCACGGGCTCGGACACATGCGCCGGGAGATCCCAGGCGAGCGGTTCCCGGCCGGTGCCGGTCACCGCGATCACGTCGAAGTCGATGTCGGGCATGCCGCTGACGAGTTGGTCGCACCAGACGCTCACCCCGCCATGACTGTGGGGGTAGGTGCCTTCGGTGAGCAGGGTGACCCGCGCCGCGCCCGAACGCGGCGCGCGGTGCTGAACGTGCATGGATGGGCTCCACGGCAGAAAGAAAGTGGTGCGGAGGACGAGCCGAGCCGGTTGCGGACGCGCGGGGCGCCGAACCCGTCGTCTCGCGACGTGCCGGAGCGGCCAGGGTGTGACCGAGCCGCTGGTTCAGCCGCGCTGGACGTGTCCGGGTGTCACCGGGGTGGAGAACCCGTTGGGCAGGGGCACGTCCAGCGCCGACGCCGCGACGCCTGCCGGTGCGGTGACCGGCGCCGCGGCCCCGCTCGCCGTGGCCGGGCAGCCACCGGAGACGACCGGCATCCACGTGTCGGTGCGCCGCTTGCCGTCGGCGGCGCCGGCGGGTGCCCCCGGCAGCCCGAGTGTGAGGTTGAGCGCCCCCGTGGTGAGCGCGGGCGTGCCTATGGTCCGCGAAGTGCGGCTCCGCTTCATGCGGGTGAAGTCCCTCCCCCTAGGCCGTGTTTGAGCACCGGACGTCGCGAGCCCGGAGGGAACTCCCAAACACGGCCTAACCCCCGGCACGACGACGCTGCCCTCCCCCGAGCGCGGGTCGCCATGCCCTGTCGATCACATAGTGGTGCCTACTGTGTGGGTTCTGTGCGCCAAGCGTGAAAGTTGACGTAAAAACGAAGGTGGTCGTATTAACCCGTCCTGTGCCGGGATCAAGCGGGCGTAGCAGGTAAACGCCTACTTTCGCCATTGGTCCAGACAATGTGGCCGGTCGTGGACTAATGATTTTCAGCCAATGTGATGCGCGTGGTGCGGACTGCGCCCCCGAGCGGCAGACGGTGGGGGAGCGTCCCCGGTCGCCGCGGCGGGGCCGCTGCGGCAGGGGGGACGGCCTGGTCACAGGGGGGCGGATGGGCCGGGGGAGGCTGCGTGCCGGCGGTGCCGCCGCGCGGCCTGTGGCTTGGGAGTGAACGGGAGTGAACGGCGCGCGGCCGACCTCGCCGTCCGGTGTGTTCTGGCGTGTTCACGACGGTGTCCTCGGTGCTTCGGCCGTTGTTCTCGCCGGGTGAAGGCCCGAGTGGCAGCCGATGCCGCCGCTTCCCGAGCGGTGGCCACTCGCGCCTCGGCCTGACGCACGGTCGGACGTCGTCGCCGAACGTGACCACGGCGCGGGCGCCCGGGCGCCGCGCTGCGCCCGCGCGCCCCCGCCCCGCGCGGCGCGGGGCGCGGGGCCCGGCCCCCCCCGCGCCAGCGAGAAGGACTGA